>NZ_JBDPMC010000036.1:0-67373 GCF_039871625.1 Micromonospora sp. B11E3
GTACACCCGACACCTGTACGCCGTCCGCACAAAACCAGTCATACCAGAAAGGACAGTCATGGCTGACGGCACGTCCGCCATTCCTCCCCGCCCTGAAGGGCGGGGCATCCTGGCGGTGATCCGGTGACCTGACCCGTTCCGGGCGGCGGAGGGCGGCCAGCATGGCGACCACTCCGCCGTACGAGTGCCCGACCAGGTGGCTCGGGCTGTCCATCAGTTCGACGACGTCGTCGGCGTCGACGTCGTAGTCGCTTCGTTCGACATCGGGGGCTGGCGCCGAATCCCCTCCGGTCGACGACGAGGATCCGGCGGTGCTCCCCGAGTGGCCGCTGGTGCGCGAAGGACGCGAGGCCCCAGGTCATGGTGCCGTGGATCAGGACGGCCTGCTCGTCACGCGCTTCCCGATCGTCCCAGACCGTCACGTGTATCGGCTGCACGGCCCCGAGGGTATCGAGGCGGGCGAGTCCCGCGCTGTCCCTGATCGCCGGGTCGGCGAGAGCCGGGCAGCCTATTGACAGTCTTCGCTGAATCGATCAAGACTACGTCTACCGTCGACACCCTTCATGAAACTTCCGACACGGAACGGGCGTTCCTCGCAGTTCGGCGAAGGTGGGAATCACTGGTGCAGTTGACAGCGGCATACCGGACGATGCTCCGGATCCGGATTCTCGAAGAGAAGATCATCGACTGCGCCAACCGGAACCTCGTCGTGGGGTTCGTCCACCCGTACACCGGTCAGGAGGCGATCGCGGCCGGCGTGCTGGCCGCCCGGCGCCCGGACGAGTGGGTGGTCAGCTTCTACCGCTGCCACGGGCACGCGGTGGCGGCCGGCCTGCCGCTCGACGGGATCGTGCGGGAGGTCCTGGGCCGCGAGGGCGGCGTCTGCGGCGGCAAGGGCGGCTCCATGCACCTCGCCGACCGCGGACGGCGCTTCCTCGGCGCCAGCTCCATCGTCGGCAGCCAGCTCTCCGTCGCGGCCGGGGTGGCCATGGCGGAACGCGGAACCGGCCGGGCCACCGTGGTCTTCTGCGGCGACGGAGCCCTCGGCGCCGGGGTCAGCTACGAGACCCTCACCATCTCCGCGACCCTGGGGCTGCCCCTGCTGCTGGTCTGCGAGGACAACGGCTGGCAGGACCAGACCCGGAGCGAGCTGGTGCGGCACCGGACACCGGCGCAGCTCGTCGACGGCCTCGGGCTGGACCACGTCGAGGTCGACGGCAACGACGTGGCGGCCGTCCACCGGGCGGCGGAGACGCTGCTGACCCGGTGCCGGCGGGAGCGCCGCCCGCAGGTCCTGGTGGCGAGGACGTACCTGCGGCACTACCACGCGCAGGTGGGCGGTGCCCGGCCGCCGGAGTACCGCCCGGCGGAGGAGGTCGCGTACTGGCGGGCGCGCGACCCGCTCGACATCGCCGCGGCGGCGGCGGACGTCCCCGACCCGTGGCTGGCCGAGGCGCGGGCCGAGATCGAGCGGGAGGTCGACCAGGTGTTCGCCGCCGCGCTGGCCGCCCCGCCGCCGGACGTCGCCACCGCGGCGACGAACGTGACGGCCGCGCCGCTGCCCGCCGCCGTCCCGGCCGTAACGGCGGTGGCGCGGTGAGCCGGCACCCGGTCGGTACGACCGTCCGCACGGCGCTCACCGAACAGCCCGACCTGCACATGTTCTGCACCTACCAGCAGGACGACCTGATCGAACTCTTCGGCGCCGACCGGATGGTGCGGCTGCCGATCGCCGAGAACGCCATGGTCGGCATGGCCGTCGGAATGGCGCTCGTCGGCCGGCGGGTGCTGGTCAGCATCGCGCGGGTGGCGTTCCTCTTCACCGCCTTCGACCCGCTGATCAACCAGGCCACCAAGTGGCGCTACATGTCCGACGGGCAGTACCAGGTGCCCCTGGTGATCAGGGGGCTCACCCGCGGCGACGAGCACCTCGGCGCGCAGCACGAGCACAGCGCCCACTCCCTGCTCAGCCAGATTCCCGGTCTGGTGGTGGCCGTGCCGGGTTCGCCGAACTCCGCCGCCGGGCTGCTCGCCACCGCCCTCACCCACCCCGACCCGGTGGTGGTGCTCGAGTCGCCCCGGCTCTACACGCCCGACTGGCAACAGCTGCCCGAACCGGAGCCCACGCCGGCGCCGCTGCCGTTCGGCGTCGCCGGTCGGGCGCTCGCCGGCCGGGATTTGACCCTGGTGGGCATCGGGAACACCGTGGCCCTGTGCCTGCGGGCCGCCCGCCGCCTGGCCGACCACGGCCTGCGCTGCCAGGTCGTGGACCTGCGTACCGCCGCGCCCCTGGACCGGGACGGCACCGCCGAACTGGTGGCGGCGACGGGGCCGGTGGTCCTGGTGGACGAGGAGCCCCGTCGGTCCTCCCTGATGTGCGACCTGGGGATGCATCTGGTGCAGGCCGGCGCCGTCGAGCCGGACCGCCTGGCGTTCGTGTTCGGCGCGGCCGTGCCGGCGCCGGCCAGCCCGGTGCTGCTGGCCCCGCTCCTGCCCACCGTCGACGACGTGGTGGCGGCGGCACTGGGGCTCGTGCCCACCCGTTCGGGCGGCGACGGCGGCCGGGCCGGGCGGCTCAGGCCTGCGTGACCCGTTCCTCGGCCGGCTCTGCCGCCGCCGGCTCCGGGCCGCCGCGCCCGGAGCCCGCGACGGGAGCGTTGCGCCCGGTGTCCGGGACGGGATCGCGGCGCCGGGAGATCCCCACCGCCACGACGGTGGTGCCGGCGAGGGCGACGACGGCGAACCCGGCCAGGGCCAGTGGCAGCGGCCAGATCCCGGCGGCGACACCACCGACGACGGCCCCGATCGGCACGGCCAGGACGGACACGGTCCGGCTGAACGCGACGACCCGGCCCATCCGTTCGGCCGGTACCAGCCGCTGTTGCAGGGATGCCGACGCGATCGCCCACACCGTCGCGCAGTAGCCGAAGAGCAGTTCGTACACGACGAACAGCGGCATCGGGGCGGCCAGCGAGGCGGCCGGGATGAGCAGCAGCGACCCGGCGGCGACCGGGGCGAACACGCCGATCGACCGGTGCAGGCCGACGCGGCGGATCACCCGGCGCGCGGTGCCCACCGCCGTCATCGCCGCCGCGCTGTTCACCCCCCACAGGACGCCCACCTGCACCGGGTGCAACCCCAGCTCCCGGTAGGCGTAGACGGTGTAGAGGGCGCCGAGGCCGGCGCCGCCGACGTTCAGCGCCGCGGCGGCCAGCGCCAGCCGGGGCAGCAGCGGGATCTCCCGGAACGTGGCCAGGCCCTCGCCGATCGAGGTCCGGAAGTCGCGTACCGAGCGCCGAAGGCCACGGATCCGCGCCGCCGACGCGGGCGCCCGTTCGGGGCGTTCGGCGCCGCGCAGCCGGCCGAGGATCGCGGCGGAGAACAGGTAGGTCACCGCGTCGACGGCGACGGCCGACGCCGCGCCGAGCAGTTGGATCAGCAGGCCGCCGAGGGCCGGCCCGAGGATCTGGCCGGCGGCCCGGGCGCCGGTGAGGGAGGCGTTCGCGCCGACGAGGTGCTCGGCCGGCACCAGCCGGGGCAGCACCGCGTTGACGGAGATGTCGGTGACCCCGGCGAGGATGCCGGAGACCGCCGCGACCAGCACGAGAACGGGCAGGGACAGCACGTCGAGCAGGTACATGGCGGGCACGGAGGCCACCACGACGGCGTGGGTCAGGTCGTTGGCCACCAGCAGCCGGCGCGGCGACCGGAGGCTGTCGACGAGCACGCCGACCAGCGGCGCGGTCAGCCCGCGGGCCCCGTACTGCAGCGCGAACAGCAGCGACGCGGCGAGCGGTCCCGCGTCCAGCAGCAGCACGGCCAGCGTCGGCAGGGCCAGCGCGGTGACGTGCGTACCGGTCAGGCTGACCAGCTGGGCCAGGACGAGCGGCCGGATCGCCGAGCGACCGAGCAGGGCCGATGGACGCCGCACCCGACCTCCCGCGGTGCCGGGCCCCGTCAACAGGCGACCGGCAACTCGCGAGGCCCACGCAGGATGGTGCCGGTCTTCCAGCTCACGTTACCCGCGGGGACGGCGAGGCGGAGGGTCGGTATCCGGTCGCGCAGCGCCGCCAGCGCCTCGTGCAGCTCCATGGTGGCCAGCCGGGCGCCGAGGCACCGGTGCGGCCCCCAACCGAAGGCCAGGTGCGGTGCGGGGTCCGTCCGGTCCCGCCGGAAGCTGTCGGCCTCCGGGAAGACCTCCTCGTCCCGGTTGCCGGAGATGGTGGAGACGAAGACCGCCTCCCCGGCTCGGACGGTCACCCCGTCGAACTCGACGTCCTCGACGGCCACCCGGGCCAGCCCGGTGCCGCCGTTGAGCGGCACGAACCGCAGCAGCTCCTCGACGGTGCGTTCCAACCCCGCGGGGTCGGCCCGCAGCTGGGACCAGAGGCCCGGCCTGGTCAGCAGCAGATAGGTCGAGCTGGCGATGTGGCCGGCGGTGGTCTCGAACCCGGCGGCCAGCAGCGTCACCCCGAAGGAGATCAGCTCCTGCTCGGTGAGGCGGCTGCCCTCGTCCCGGGCGTGGACCAGCGCGCTGAGCAGGTCCTCCGTCGGCTGCTCGCGCCGCTGCCGGATCAGGTCGCGCAGGTACGCCTCCAGCGACTCGACGACCTCCCGGAACTCCTCGGCCGTGATCCTGCGCAGCGCCACCAGCGACTCGGTCCACCTGCGGAACTCGGCCCGGTCCTCCAGCGGTACGCCCAGCGTCCGGCAGAACACCGTCATCGGCAGCGGCAGGGCCAGCGCCTGGATCAGGTCCACCGGCGGCTCCTGCCGGAGCATGTCGTCGATGAGCTGGTGCGCGACCTGGCGTACGTACGGCCGGAGGCCGTCGATGCGGCGCTCGGTGAAGGCGACGGCCACGAGCCGGCGCAGCCGGCCGTGCTCGGGGCGGTCGACGTCCATGATGGTGCTGACGAACGGCGGGTCCGGCATCTGGCGGGGCACGTCCGGGCCCATCGCCGCGGCCCGGCTGAACCGCGGGTCGGTCAGCACCTTCCGGACGTCGGCGTACCGGGTGGCCAGCCACGCCTCGCCGGCGTACGGCAGCCGGATCCGGGTCAGGGTTCCGCTGCGCCGCGCCTCGTCGAGCCGCGGGTCCAGGGCCAGTTCTCGGTAGTTCAGGAACGGGTAGTCGTGGACCTGGTCCAGCAGACTCACGGCGGTTCTCCTTCTGCGTGCCGGTCGGGGCGTGGGCCGGGTGGGAGGATGCCGGGTACCGGCTGTCAGACGGACAGGTAGGGGACGGGCCAGTGCCGGATCCGGTAGGGCAGGACCAGCAGCCGGTCCTCGGCCCGCAGCAGCAGGCCGGCCTCGGCGACGGTGTCGACGAGCTCGCGGGCGGCCGCGCCGAGGTCGTCCACGGTCCGCGCCCGCGCCATCGCGAGGAAGTGCTCGGCGCCCTCGTCGATGGTGAGCCGGGCGTCCTCGCTCTCCGGGCGGACGTCCTTGATCATGACGAAGCCCGGTCCGCGCCGGTAGAAGAAGCTGCCGTACCGGTACCCGGCGGTCCATCGCATGGCGTACGCGGCCGCGTCGGCGTCCACCCCGCCGGAGGGCGCCACCAGGTGGACGTGGGTGTGCAGCGGGAAGGTCGGCACGCCGGCCAGCCGCCACCGCAGCCGCACCGCGTGACTGGTGACGTCCCGCAGGTAGCGCAGCAGCTCCAGGTCCTCGGCCGGGGACTGCCCGAAGGTCAGGACGGTGTCGGCATCGACGGTCCGGTAGGTCAGGTCCGGCGTGATGACCGGCAGGCCGTCGGACCGTACGGCGACGGCCTGCGCCGGGCCCGGCAGGGTCTGGTGTGCACTCGGCATGTCAGCCCACCTTGATCGGGATGGTGGAGGTGGCCAGGGCGATCCACTGTCCGTTCTCGACGAAGGCCAGGCCCCGCTCGACGAACCCGGCGAGCACGGCCAGCAGTTCCGCGTCGGGCACGGCGAAGCCGGCGCCGGCCAGCTCCCGGCGCAGGGCCGGCAGCGACCGTCCCGGCTCCAGGGCCAGGTACGCCGCGCGGTGCAGCGGGTCGGCGATCCGGTGGTCGGTGGCCGGCCAGCCCACGCGCCGGTCCTCGACGACGATCGCGTCCGGCTCGTCGACGCGGACCAGGGTGCTGTCCGGGTAGCCGGCGTTCCAGGCGTCGAGCAGCGCGCGCAGTTGCAGCGCCTGCTCTTCGGAGATCCCCGCCGGGTTCGTCTCGAACAGGTAGACCATGTCCCGCAGGTCGGCCTCGGGCAGGTCGTAGACGTGCCGGTACGCCTGCGCGGTCCACCGCTGCGGGAAGCCAAGCGCCGGGTTCTCGAAGTACGGGCTGAACCGTTCCAGCAGGATGCGGGCCGCCCCGGCGGGCGGTTGCAGGTGCATCAGGGCCGGTAGCTGGCGCAGCACCGGCTGGTAGTCCTCGACCCGCTCCTCCGGGAAGCCGTACAGCCAGTTCCAGGTGACGGTGAGCCCGGCCGACTCGCAGTCGCGCAGCGTGCGGACGTTGCGGACGCCGGACACGCCCTTGTCCATGATCTTCAGTACGGGGGAGACGAGGCTCTCGATGCCGGGCTGTACGTGGCTGACCCGGGCGGCGCGGAACGACTCGATCTCGGCGGGCTTCAGGTTCGACTTCACCTCGTAGTGCAGCCGCAGGTCCCAGCCGAGCTCGGCGATGCGGGGCAGCACCGTGGTGGGGAAGCTGTTGTCGATGATGTTGTCGACCATGATGACGTCGAGCGTGCGGTGCCGCCCGGTCAACTCCTCGAGCTCGGCGAGCACGGTCTCCGGGGACTTGGCGCGGAACGTCATCAGGGTGCCGTTGAGCCCGCAGAAGGTGCAGTGGTGCTTCTCGCCCCACCAGCAGCCCCGGGCGGTCTCCATCACCAGCTTCGGCTCGATGTGCGCGTTGACCGGGGACGCCTCGAGCTGGGCGAACCAGTCGTCGAAGTCGGGCCGGGGCACCTGCGTCATCGGCAGCGGGGGCGGCTGCGGGTTCTGCCGGGCGGTGCCGTCCTCGTCCCGCCAGCACAGGCCCGGCACGGTGGCCAGGGCGCTGGGGGAGGGGTTCTCGGCCAGGACGGCGAGCAGCTTCGGGAAGGCGACCTCCCCCTCGCCGCGGACGACGAAGTCGAGGTAGGGGTAGTTGCGGTGCAGCGCGACGCCCATCGGTCCGTCGCAGTTGCCGCCGCCGAAGACGATCCGGATGCCGGGCTCACGTGCCTTGATCCGCCTGGCCACCGCGAGGCTCGGGACGTTCTGCATGAAGGTGGTGCTGAAACCCACCACAGTCGGGCGCAGCGCCAGCACCTCGTCGGTCACGAGGTCCACGAAGTCCTCGGCGTGTTCCCGCATCCGCTCGACGGTGTCGGTGTCCTGCTCCCGCTGCCGGGCGTACTCGCGCAGCGTCTGCACGCCGAAGGTGGGGTTGTCGTGCAGGACGCCGGTGAAGACCCAGTCGCCCAGCCCGTCGAAGAGGCCCTCCTCGGCGACGGCCGTGTACTCGCGCGGACCGATCTCCTCGCCGGTGCGGGCCATCAGGAACTCGGCCCAGCGCAGGTTCGCGTGGTAGGTGGCCGGCGTTTCCAGACCGGCGCGGGTCACCGCGGCGCGCAGCAGACCGATCGGCAGCGACGGTGACTCCAGCGACTGCCACGGCATGGTGACGAGGCAAACGGACACGTCGTCGTCCCTTCCTGCAGTGGGGACCCGGGATCGCTCCCGGGCCCCGCACCGTCACTTCTCCGACTCGGTCTTGGGCCGGTTGAGCGGCACCAGGTACTTGCAGACACCGTGCGTCGGCGCCTTGACCTTGACGACAGTGATCTTCATCGGGATCACCTCCCCTCCTGGATGTCGATCTCGATCCCGGCGGCGGTGAGCCTCGCCCGGTGCCGCCGGAGGAACCATGCCTGGACGTCCGCGGGGTCGCGGTTCGTGTGGGCGGCCAGCGCCACGCCCACCTCTTCCAGGCCGGTCAGTCCGATGCCGATGTCGTGCCATTCCTGGGCGTGCGCCGCCCAGGCGTCCCGGCCCTCGGGCGTGCGGGTGGCGCGGGCCAGGAAGTTCAGGCCGATCGCGATGTGCCGGATCTCGTCGCGCCGGACGTGGTGGTACAGCCGCCCCAGCGGGTCACCGGCGAAGACCTGGCTGAGCAGGATGAACTCGTCGGCGGCCAGACCCTCCAGCAGGGTGTGCACCAGGGCCCGGCCCATGTAGGGCAGGCTGGTCAGGCCGTCGTCGAGCGGTTGCAGCACCTCGCGGCACTTCTCCGGCTCCCCACCGACCGCCTTGGCGTACTGGTAGAAGGCGTCGGCGTGGCGGGCCTCGTCGGCGGTGGCCAGCGCGAGACTGAACCGCAGCGGCGCGTCCTCGGTCTCCACGGCGAGGGTCGCCGCCGCCACCAGTCCCGCCTGCTCGGCGTAGTAGCCACGGGAGGCCACCCGCCAGGCGCGTTCGGCCCGCACCGGGTCGTCGCTGAACCGCCCTTCGCGCAGCACGTCCTCGATCCGCCACGGTGACCGGTCCCGGGTGACCCGGAAGATCCGGTACGTCAGTTCGTCCTCGTCGAGTTCGTCGGGGCGTAGCAGCGTCATGAGGGGTCCGATCGTCGCTGGGGGGCGGCGGTCAACATGCCTAGGAGCTTCACCGCACGCGGTCGACGGTGGCAGTGCGGCCGGGTACCCATATTTCGGCCGGGTCGGGGCCGTTGCCGGCCGGGACAGCCTCTCCGCCGGCCTCGGCGTCCCGTCGGGACCGCCCGCCCCCCGGTCAGCGGCGCTCCGGCCGGCGATCGAGGCGCGGACTATCTGGGTAGTGACCACCCAGCGTGCGCCGCTGATGACTGAAAGGTCAGGTGAGTGGCCGCCGGTCGATCGGACAGGGTGGCCGATTGCCGGCCCGCGCTGCGCCGATCGTCGATGGGTGATCCCTCAAATAGTTGATATCAATGAATGTATGCCGGTGCGGGCTTGCGACTTGGTGGGCAGGGACGACGAACTGCGCGCCATCGAGCTGGCCACGGTGGCCGCCCGCGAGGGCCACGGTCAGGCGCTCTTCCTGACCGGGGAGAGCGGCATCGGCAGATCCCGGCTGGCCGCCTCGGCCGGCGGGCTGGCGTCGGCCGCCGGCCTGCGACTGCTCCGCGGCCGGGCCGGCGCGATCGGTCCGACGATCCCGCTGCGCGCGTTGACCGAGGCGCTGCTCTCCCTGCGCCACGATCCCGCGCCGGTCGACCTCGCCGCGGTGGGGCCGTACCGGCGGGTGCTGGCCCGGCTGGTGCCGGACTGGGCGCCGGCCGCCGCGCCGGACCCCGGCGGACCCGCCGACCCGGCCGGTGCGCACCAGAGCCGGGGCAACCACTGGTCACCCGGCCACGACCTGCTCATCCTGGCCGAAGGGGTGCTCCGACTGGCCGGGCTGGCGGCGGAGGGCCGCGGTTGCCTGCTCATCCTCGAGGACCTGCACGACGCCGACGCGGAGACCCTGGCCGTGGTCGACTACCTCGTCGATCACCTCGACCGGCAGGCGATCACGCTCCTCGGCACCCTCCGGGCCGAGCCGGGCCCGGCACTCGACCTGGCCCGTGCCGCCGCCCGCCGCGGCGCGTGCCGGCTGATCGAACTGCACCGGCTGGACCGGGACGACCTGCGCCGGCTGGCCGCGGCGCGGCTGGACACGCACCCCGCCGACCTCCCGGAAGCGGCGCTCGACCTGCTCTGGGCGGCCAGCGGCGGCAATCCCGCGCTCGCCGGGGAACTGCTCGACGGCATGGTCGCCGGCGCCGGCGCCGGCGCCGGCGGGCGGCCGACCGGCGGGCACCACGGCACCGAGGCGGTCCTCGTCCGAAGCCTGGCCCGTCAGGTCGGCCTCCTGGACCCGGGCCGACGGGAGCTGCTGTCGCTGGCCGCCGTGCTGGGACCGCGCGTCCCGCTGGCCCTGCTGCGGCGGGCCACCGGCCGGCACGACCAGGAACTCGTCGACGACCTGCGCAGCGAACCCCTCGCCCGACTGATCGTCCCGGACGGGCCGGCGGCCGACTCGTACGCCTTCCCGCACCCGCTGCTCGTGACCGGCGTCCGTGCCCTGCTCTCCCCGGCCGACCGGAGCCGGCTGGCCCGCCGGGCCGCCGAGGCGGTCGCGGACGTCCACCCGGGACTGCCCGGGCCCTGGTGCCAGACCGCGGCGGGCCTGCGACTCGACGCCGGTGACCGGGAAACCGCGGGCCGGCTGTTCGCCGAGGCCGGTCGACGTGCCGTCGTCCAGGGCGCCGCCGAGTCGGCGGTGGCGCTGCTGGCCCGGGCCACCGATTTGCTCGCCACCGGCGCCGACAGCGCGACCCGCGCCGAGGTCCTGGACGACCTGATCGTCGCGCTGACCGAGGCCGGCCTCCCCGACCGGGCCCTCGATCACGCCGCCGCCGTCGACGATCTGGCCGACGCCCTCGACCGGCCCCACCGCGTCCGTCTGCACACCAGCCTGGCCTGGGCGGCGGCCGCCGCCGGCCGACCCGCCGACGGCCTGGCCCACGTCGACGTGGCCCGCGCCCTGCTCCCCGCCCATCCCGCCGCGGCCGACAGCGCTCCGGTGGACGTCGTCGCCGCCTGCCTGACCTGGCAGGCGAAGGGGCCGGAACAGCTGCGGGCCGCCGAGGCGATGGTTCGCCGCGCCGAGGCGGCGGCCCGGGCGGTACCGCTGCCGATCGTCGCCTGCCGGGCCGCGCTCCTGCTGAGCGTGCTGACCGGATCCCGCGACCCCGACGAGGCGACCGCCTGCCTCGACCGGGCCTGGACAACGGCGGTACGGCACAACCTGCCGAGCTGGGAGATTCTCGCCCTGGTGCGCCGCGGTGAGGACGACGCGCTGCGCGACGGAGACCTGGACCGCCTGGAGCAGGCCGAGCGCGCCGCCGCCCAGGTCGGTGCCGTGGCCGCCCGCCAGCACGCCGAGGCGGCGCGCGCCCTGCACGCCGTCCTGCGCGCCGACTTCGCCGCCGCCGCCCTGCTCACCGAGCGGGCCCGCGCCGCCGCCTCCGGGCTGACGCTGCCGCATGCCACCCGGTACGCGCTGCTGCTGCCCGCCGTGCTCGCGGCACACCAGGGCAGGCAGCGCAGGATGAACGACGCGCTGGCCGAGTTCTGCCGGTACGGCGGTGACCAGCGGCGGTATCTGCCCGTGGTCCACGGACTGGCCGGAGTGTTCTGTGCGTTGCTGCAGGAGAACCGGTCCCGCGCGCTGGCCGAGTCCTGGCGGGCGTGCCGCGCCGCCGCCGACGAGCCCACGTGGGATCGGCTCGCCGGCCGGTACGGCGTGCACGCGCTGCTCCGGGCGCTGGCTGGGGACCTCGACCCGGCCGAGTGTTCCGCCCTCGCGGCGGCCCCGGCCGCCCGGTTCCGCTGGAACCGGCAGTTCGTCCTCTTCACCCGTGCCGTCCTGGCCGGCCGCGCCGGCCGCCCGGCGGACGCGGTCGCCGCCGTGGCGGAGGCCCTGCACGCCTCCGCCCCGTACCCGACGGCCCGGCACCTGGGCCTTCGCCTGGTCAGCGAGGCGGCCCTGACCGACGGCTGGGGCCGGCCGGTGGAGTGGCTGCGCACCGCCGAGGAGTACTTCCACGCCGCCGACGCCCCAGCCGTGGTGGCGGCCTGCCGGGCCCTGCTGCGCCGCGCGGGGGCCCGGCCCCTGCAACGCCGGGCCGGGGTCGAGGAGATTCCCCCCTCGCTGCGGTCGGCCGGTGTGACACTGCGCGAGTACGAGGTGCTGCGGCTGCTGGTCGACCGGCTGAGCAACCGGGAGATCGCCCACCGCCTGCACCTGTCCTCCCGCACCGTGGAGAAGCATGTGGCGAGCCTGATCGCCAAGACCGGCCAGCCGGACCGGATCGCGTTGGGCCAGTTGGCCGCCGCCACCGCGGCGACCTGGACCACCGAGCCGCGGCCGCCCGCCCCGCCCGACGGGTGACGCGACGACTGTAGCGATCGGCCTCTTCCACCTCGACACGATCCTGCTGCGGCGCCTGTACACGCTGGTGGTCGTGCAGGCGCCACCCGAAGGGTCGTACAAGGTTTTGGAACGATCCGACATATGCCGAGAAGCTTGAGCGCGAGGCGAGCGACCTGTGGGAAAGATTCAATCGCGAGTGGTGGGTTGAAGACGGCGGCTACTTCGCTCTTGCTATGGATCCCGAGGGACGCCAACTGAGCGTCCTGTCATCGAATATCGGCCACTTATTGTGGAGTGGCATCCTCGATGAGGAGAAGGCTCCGCAACTCGTTGAGCATCTAATGGGAAAACGCCTGTTCGACGGCTGGGGCGTACGAACGTTGGCCGAGGGAGAGGCTCGCTACAATCCCATCGGATACCACGTTGGAACCGTATGGCCGTTCGATAACTCAATAATCGCCTGGGGGCTGCGCCGGTACTGCTTCGACGCCGAGGCCGCAGCGATCGCCGAAGGCATGTTTACGGCAGCAAAATACTTTAATGGACGCCTCCCGGAGGCCTTCGCCGGATACGACCGCTCGCTAACCAACTACCCCGTGGAGTATCCCACGGCCTGCAGCCCGCAAGCCTGGTCCACGGGCGCACCCTTACTCCTGCTTCGAACGATGCTTGGAATGGAGCCCCGCGACGCTCGCCTGACATTCGCACCAGTTCTACCCGCCGGAGTCGATCGCCTTGAGATCCATGGTATTAGAGGAAGATGGGGGCGGATTGACGCACTGCGTCGCGGTGCCGTCTGAGGAGAGGTTCACGGGGACAGGGGGCTACGGCCTCAACTGTGTGCCGTTGCGGAGAAGGGAGTAAAGCGCCCCAGACGAGCAGGAGCACATGCGGGTGTCGAGCACCGCATGCAGCACCGATTGATGACCCACCGGGCTTCCCTCCCGGCTCCAAAGGACTATGGCCCGGAGGGCAATCGTATGGATCGACGTCGCCTGCATGGCTAGAAGCGTTTACGCATTGCATGCGTCGCGTGTCGGCGGGCAGGGGCAACACACCGCATCCGAATGCAGCTCCTCTCGTTGCTGAGTTGGGGCGTCAACGGCCAACGTGGTAGGTCGTCCGGCTTCAACGCGGGAGAGGAGAGCGGCATGCACCAAAAGGGAGCAGCAAATGAAGGTCTGCCGCCGATCTTCCGGCGCAAGCCGGTCGAGGAACTTACCGAGGAGACCGAGGAGGGGCTGTCCCGCTCGCTCGGGCTGTGGCAGCTCACCGCGATCGGGGTCGGCGGTATCATCGGCGCCGGCATCTTCGCCCTGGCCGGGGCGGTCGCCAACCAGACCGCCGGCCCGGCCGTCCTGGTGTCGTTCCTGATCGCGGGCCTGGCCAGCGCGGCGGCGGCACTGTCGTACGCCGAGTTCGCCGGCATGATCCCTAAGGCCGGCTCGGCCTATACCTACGGCTACGCGGTCCTCGGTGAGCTGGTCGGCTGGTTCATCGGTTGGGACCTGCTGCTGGAGTACACCGCGATCGTGGCCGTGGTAGCCATCGGCATCTCCGGCTACCTCGGCTTCCTCATCGGGGAGCTGGGCGTCAACCTGCCGGCCTGGATGCTGGGGGCACCGGGCACCGGCGACGGACACGTGGTCGACCTGTTCGCGGTGCTGCTCTGCCTGCTGATCGCGTACCTGTTGAACCGCGGGATCAAGACGGCGGCGCGGATCGAGGCCATCCTGGTCGGGCTGAAGGTCGGCGTGGTGCTGCTGGTGATCGCGGTCGGCTTCTTCTACGTGAAGGCCGGGAACTACTCGCCGTTCTTCCCGTACGGGGTCGGCGGCACGATCACCGGCGCCGCCACGGTCTTCTTCGCCGTCTTCGGGTACGACGCGTTGAGCACCGCCGCGGAGGAGTCGCGGGAGGCACGTCGGCACGTACCACAGGCGATCATCTGGTCGCTGGTCATCTCGATGGTGCTGTACGTGCTTGCCACGCTGGTCCTCACCGGCATGCAGAACTACCGGGACATCGACCCGGAGAGCGGCTTCTCCTCGGCGTTCGCCGCGGTGGGGCTGTCCGGGCTGGCCAGCGTCATCGCGGTCGGGGCGATCATCGGGATCCTGACGGTGATGTTCACCTACATGCTCGGGGTCAGCCGGGTCTGGCTCTCAATGAGCCGCGACGGCCTGCTACCGGCCTGGTTCGCCAACCTTCACCCAGTCCGCCGAGTCCCGACCCGGATCACCTGGATCGTCGGGACCGGCTCGGCGCTGCTCGCTGGCTTCCTGCCGATCCGGCGGGCCGCCGAGCTGACCAACATCGGCATCCTGCTGGCGTTCGTGGTGGTCTGCATCGCGGTGATCGTGCTGCGCTACCGCCGTCCGGACGCGCCGCGAACGTTCCGGCTGCCCGGGATGCCGGTGGTCCCGGCGCTCGGGGCGCTCTTCTCGATCTGCCTGATCACCTTCCTCAACCCCGTGACCTGGCTCCGCTTCGCCGCTTGGTTCCTCCTCGGCACAGTCATCTACGCCCTGTACGGCTACCGCCGCTCCAAGCTGAACAGCAGCCCTCGCCATTCTAGAAACGACCTGGGGTAGTCGACGCCGAGCGCCGGCTGACAGAACACCCTGGAGCGGCCCGACAGTGTTGTCCGGCTCCCGTCTTCGCGTGAACGATGGGTGGCAGCTCGGGTCTCCTGCAACCGTCGACCAACCACCGGGTCATTCATGGCAACATCCGTAATCCCTTCTGTGGGCGGCAGGAGAAACCGCAGCGCGACGGCCGGGCCGTCGCCGCGTCCAGACGAGGTCGACACAAAGACCTGCGTCCGCCAGGCCCGGAAAGGCGATTGCCGTCGGTGCGGTCGGCAACTACCGGGCTGAGGAGAATCCAACGTCAGCCCGCCCCGGTAGAACAGGGCGAGAGCCCGGACATTGCGGCGGACATTGATCCGGACGTGCGCTTCCGCCGCCCAGCGGATCCCGGCACATCGGCGAGCCGGCCAGGCAGAGACGACCGCGCATACCATCAGGCGGGTGGCGACCGCTCCCGACGTTCCCGGCCCCGATTCGCGGCTGCGCCTGCCCCGGCTGGCCACCCTCGCCTACCTGGCCATGAGCGTGCTGACCAGCATGTTCATGCCCGGGATCGGGGTGTTCGGCGAGTCCGACAGTCGCTGGTTCGTGCTCGGCGCGGTCGGTGTCCTCCTGTTCGGTGCCGCCCACGGGGCCGCTCTGTACACGGTGGTCACGCCGTGGCTGACCGAACCGGCCCGGCGCCGCCTGCTGGCCGGCTTCGGGATCGCGTCGGTCGGGTCGGTGCCGTTGGTCGGCCCGGCCGGCAGCGACGACTGGTCCACCTGGGCGTGGCTCGGCGCCTCGATCGTCGGCGCCGTGCCGCTGCTGCTGCGCCGCTGGGCGGCCGGTGCGGCGATGCTGGCGGCCACCGTGGTGTCGGCCGCGGTGGCCTGGTGCACCCGCGGCTCGGTCGCCCACTACGTCGCCGTCACCGCCGGCATCGGCCTGGGCGTTGCCGCGGTGAACTGGTTGCAGGTGTGGTTCTGGGATCTGCTCGTGCAGGCCCAGCAGGGCCGGGCCGCGCAGGCTCGGCTGAGCGTCACAGAGGAGCGGCTGCGCTTCGCGCAGGACGTGCACGACCTGCTCGGCCACAGCCTGTCGGTGATCGCGCTGAAGACGGAGCTGGCCGCGAGGCTGGCACCGGTGGACGCCGAACGGGCCGGCCGGGAGGCCGGCGAGGTGCAACGGCTGGCGGCGTCCGCGCTCACCGAGGTACGCGAGGCGGTCCACGGGTACCGCACCATCGACCTGCACGAGCAGTTGGCCGCGACCGTGCAGGTCCTGCGATCGTGCGGGGTACGGTGCACGGTCACGCAACCGCCCGGCGAGCTCGCCCCGGACGTCGCGTTCCAGCTGGTGCCGGTGCTGCGCGAGGCCAGCACGAACGTGCTCAGGCACAGCCGGGCAACGTGGTGCACGATCGACATCACCGAGGAAGGAGACGAGGTGCGCATGACGGTGACGAACGACGCAGCGGCCGGTGCCCGCCCGGATCGGCACAGCTTCGGCCTGCGCGGCATGGCCGACCGGCTCGCCGCCGCGCACGGCCGACTGCGCACCGCCACCACCGACGGCGTCTTCACCCTCGAGGCGACCGTGCGGGCGACGCGATGATCCGGGTCCTGCTCGCCGACGACGAGGAGCTGATCCGAGCGGCGCTCGCCGCACTGCTCGGCCCGGAGGCGGACATCGAGGTGGTGGCACAGGCGGCGGACGGCCGCGCCGCGGTCGACGTGGCCCTCGCCCACCGGCCGGACGTGGCCGTGGTCGACCTGGAGATGCCGGCCCTGGACGGGCTGGCGGTCACCGCCGAGCTGGCCAAGGCGTTGCCGTCGTGCGCCGTGGTGATCCTGACCGGCCACGGCCGCCCCGCCCACCTGCAGCGGATGCTCGCCGCGGGCGGCAAGGGCTTCCTGCCCAAGGGCTCGCCGGGCGGCGCGCTCGCCGACGTCATCCGGCGGGTGCACGCCGGCGACCGCTACGTCGACCCGTCGCTCGCCGCCGCAGCCCTGTCCGCGCCGGCCTGCCCGTTGACACCGCGCGAGTTGGAGGTGCTGCGGATGGCGGAGTACGACACACCGCTCGCGGTCATCGCGCGGCGCACGCACCTGTCCGCCGGGACGGTACGCAACTATCTGGCCGCCGCGGTTGCCAAGCTCGGCGTGACCACCCGAGCGCAGGCCTTCCGCGCCGCACGCGACAACGGGTGGCTCTGAGGTCCCGCTCCGCCTCGTCGGGACGGCCACCCGGCCCGGGCAGGCAGCCCTGCGCGCGGGCGCCGCCGGGCGTGCCGGGCCAGCGCCAACCAGGCCGTCGCGACCCTGGACAGCGCCGCCGCCCGGTCGGCGGGCGGGACGTCCCGGTCGTGGCGCTCTTTGGCGTACAGCCTGGTGACCTCGTGCAGCCGGAAGCGTGGCTGGCCGGCGTGGTCGGGTCCGACGGCGTCCACCAGCCGGGCGTCCAGCAACTCCTCCAGGGCGGTAGCGCCGTGATCCGGGTCCGCGTCCAACAGGGCGGCCACCGACCACTGCGGGAACGACGGGACCGGCAGCCCGCCGAGCATCGCGAACGCCCGGGCGGCAGCCGGGGTGAGGCGTTCGTGGGCGAGTCGCAGGTGCGGACGTACGGCCAGGTCTCCGTGCCGGAACTCGTCCAGCCGGGCCCGGTCGCCGCGACCGCCATTCGTCGGCCAGGACGGCAAAGACGAGCTGGTCGGCCCACTGCCCCCGGAAGCGGTAGCTGGCGACATGATGGGCCTCCCGGCGCATGCCGAGTCGGGTCATCAGGCGGGCCGAGGCCTCGTTCCGGCCGTGACACCGGGCGTAGACCCGGTGCAGCCCGAACTCGCCGAAACCCCAGTTCAGCAGCGCCGTGGCGGCTTCCGTAGCCAGCCCGCGGCCGCGATGGTCGGGGTGGAGGACGTACCCGAGTTCCGCTGTGCGGTCGCGCCGGCTGCGCCAGACCAGCTCCACGGTCCCGATCACCCCGGCGTCGGTGGCCGCGGCGAGGGTCAGGCAGTCGCCCTCCGCGCGCAGCGCGTCCTCGCCCGCCATGGCGAGCACCGACGCCCGCGACTGCTCGCGGGTACGCGGCTCGGCGTCGAGCATCCAGCGGACGACGTCGGCTCGGCGCTGGTACGCGTACACGTCGTCGAGGTCGTCCAGGGTGACCGGGCGCAGGGTCAGCCGCGCGGTGCGGATCGGGTACGTCGGCCGGAACATCAGGCGATCCTAGGGAAACCGGGGTCGATGTGGCCTTTCCATTTCGGCGATCCGGGGACGGGCACGGGTGACGGCCGGCCGTCGAGGCGTCCCCCGCTTGGGGCCTGTTGTAAACGTCAACGGCGTGTTCTCATACCGGGACGACCATTCAGTGACTCTTTCGCGGCGGACCTCGTCCATTCCGCTCCGCGACTCCCTATTCCATGCGTGAAAGGTGCATCGATGGGTAGAAAATCATCATTCCAACTGGCGGCCCTGACCGCTACCGCCGCCACGTTCCTGGCGGCCGGTGGCGCCTCCGGCGCGGTCGCCGCCGCCGCGCCCGTGACCGCCTCCCCGGGTGTCGCGGTCTGTGAGCCCGAAGCCGGGGCACACAGCGCGGCGCGGGTGAGCGAGGGCGCCACCGCACAGGAGCCGGAGCTGTATTCCAAGAACGAGGCGAACGCCTACGGTGTGATCAAGGATTCGCCGCGCCTGCCCAACGGCAGCGTCACCGTGCCCACGGTCTTCCACATGATCTCCGACCACCCTCTCGGCGCGGCCGAGAAGGACAGGTGGAACACCCTGATCGCGGCGCAGATGAGGGTGCTCAACGACTCGTTCGCGGGCCGCACGGCGCCGGACGCCTCCGACACGCCGTTCCGGTTCTCGCTGGTCGACACGACGTGGACGGTGAACAGCGACTGGTACACGGTCGTGCCGGGCAAGAACGAGCGGGACATGAAGCACGCGCTGTACACCGGTGACTCCCGCACCCTCAACGTCTACGCGGGCAACATCGGCGGCGGGCTTCTCGGCTGGGCGTACTTCCCGAAGGGTTACAACAACGGCCGGGACTACATCGACGGCGTGGTGATGCTCGACGAGTCGATGCCGGGCGGGACGGCGGGCAAGTACGCCCTGGGTGACACGCTGACGCACGAGGTCGGGCACTGGCTGATGCTGGAGCACACCTTCGCGCACGGCTGCTCCGCCTCCGGCGACTACGTCGCGGACACCCCGCGGGAGGCGGTGCCGCAGTTCAACTGCCCGACGGGCGCGGACACCTGCACCGCACCCGGGCTGGACCCGATCCACAACTTCATGGACTACACGCAGGACTCCTGCATGAACATGTTCACCGCGGGTCAGGCGGACCGGATGAGCGACGCCTGGGTGGCGTTCCGCGCCGGCGGCGCCAAGTAACCAGGCACGCGCGGGGTGACGGGCCGCCGGCCGGCGGCCCGTCACTCCCCGTTCCACCACAGCCCCGGACCGGCCGGCCGGCGCTGGGCGCTTCAGTACGTCAGGCCGAAGCCCTGCGGAAAGAGCGGCACCTGCCCGTCGCCCGCGTTGACGGGCTGCTGGCCGACCGAGTTCATCCAGGTCATCGGCAGCCTGCCGGTCGGCGCGGCGCCGAAGAGCACGTCGGCCACACCTGCGCCCTCGGTGCCGGGCAGCCACGCGGCGAGCAGCGCGTTCCAGTCGGGCAACTCGGCGGCGACGTCGAGCGGGCGGCCCGACACCAGCACCACGATCACGGGCACCCCGCTGTTGCGCAGGGTCGAGATCGTCCGCAGGTCCTCCCGGTCCAGGCTCATGCTGCCGGTCCGGTCGCCCTGCCCCTCCGCGTACGGTGTCTCGCCGACCACGGCGATCGCGGCCCGGTAGCTGCCGTCGATGCCGGTGCCCCGGGCGTTGTAGGTGACCGTCGTGCCCGGACCGGCGGCGGCCCGGATGCCCTGCAGGATCGTGGTTCCCGGGGTGATGTTGCCCGACGAGCCCTGCCAGGAGATGGTCCAGCCGCCGCTCTGGTTGCCGATGTTGTCGGCGTTCTTGCCGGCCACGAAGATCTTGTTGTTGTCCCGGGCCAGCGGCAGCACGTTGCCCGCGTTCTTCAGCAGCACCTGCGACTGGCGGACGGCCTGCCGGGCCAGCGCCCGGTGGGCGGCGCTGCCGACGGTCGGGGTCCAGCCGCGATCGGTGAACGGCCGCTCGAAGAGCCCCAGCTCGAACTTCTTGGTGAGGATGCGCCGGTTGGCGTCGTCGATCCGGCTCAGCGGCACGTGCCCGTTCTGCACCTCGGCCCGCAGGGTGCTGATGAAGGTCTTCCAGGCGGTCGGGACCATCACCATGTCGATGCCGGCGTTGATCGCGGCGGTGACCTCGGCGGCGGTGAACCCGGCGGAGCCGTCGATCTGGTCGATGCCGTTCCAGTCGGAGACGACGAAGCCGCCGAACCCGAGTTCGCCCTTGAGCACCGTGCTGATCAGGTACTGGTGGCCGTGCAGCTTGACGCCGTTCCAGCTGCTGTAGGAGATCATCACCGAGCCGACGCCGCGCTGCACCGCCGCCTGGAACGGTGGCAGGTGGATGGCGTGCAGCTCCGCCTCGGTCAGCGCGGTGTCGCCCTGGTCGTCGCCGCCGGCCGTCCCGCCGTCGCCGAGGTAGTGCTTGGCGGTGGCGAGGACCGAGGTCGGGCCGCCGAGGCTGGTGCCCTGCAGCCCGGTGATCAGCGTGGTCATGTCGGAGGGGATGTCCGGCGTCTCGCCGAACGACTCGTACGTGCGGCCCCACCGGTCGTTGCGGGCCACGCAGAGGCAGGGGGCGAAGTTCCAGTCGACGCCCGTGCCGGAGATCTCCTCGGCGACCGCCTGCCCGATCTGCTGCACCAGGGCCGGGTCGCGGGTCGCGCCGAGCCCGATGTTGTGCGGGAAGATGGTCGCTCCGACCACGTTGTTGTGCCCGTGCACGGCGTCGACGCCGTAGACCATCGGGATGGCCAGCGGCGTCGCGAGGGCGGCGCGCTGGAAGCCGTCGTACATGTCGGCCCAGCCGGTGGCGGTGTTGGGCGAGGGGGCCGAGCCGCCACCGGACAGGATGGAGCCGAGCCGGTAGGTCGTCAGGTCGGCGTTCGTCACCGAGCCCCGCTCGGCCTGGGTCATCTGGCCGATCTTCTCGTCCAGCGTCATCCGGGACAGCAGGTCGGCGACCCGGATGGCGACGGGCTGCGTGGCGTCCTGGTACGGGAAGGTCGCGGCGGTGGCGGGTCCGGGCGCGGCCAGGGCGGTGACCGCGGCGAGGAGCAGGACGAGGCTGAGGGGACGGCGGACGCGTCGGGGGTGGCGGGTCACGGGTCACTCCTTCCGGCGGAGCGGGGCGGCCGTTACCGGCACCCTATGGCAGCAAAAGATCGAAGAACACCGCTGGATTCCGGCTGGTGCGCCCGGCCGCCCGACCTCCGGCATGGAACGGCGCCGGGTCCGAGGCCGGACCCGGCGCCATTTCATGAACGTCAGGCGGAGATGTTACGGATGGTGTTGTACAGGTTCGCCACCTGGTTGCCGTAGTACGGCGAGAACATGTACTGCGGGAGGGTGTTGTACTTGAAGTCGTTGTGGCCGTTCAGGTAGCCCCAGTTGCCGTCGAACTGCATCAGCCAGCCGCCGCCGGAGGAGCCACCGGTCATGTAGTTGACCATGTAGATGGTGCCGCCGCCACCGTCGTAGGTGGGGCCGTTCTCCGCGGTGAGCAGCTGGCCGTTGAACGGCGACGCCTGCGGGTAGCCGAAGGCGTAGACGTACTGGCCGATCGGGAAGTTCCAGGCGATGCCCTGGCCGCCCAGGTAGTCGCAGATCCGCCAGCCGTTGACGCGGCCGATCACGGCCGACCCGACATCGTTGGCGAAGTCGTTGTTGTTGTAGAAGAAGGCCGTGGTGGACCAGAGCTGGATGGCGGGCCACTGGCCGTAGGGGGCCGCGCCGTTGTTGTAGTTCGGGACGAAGACCCAGTTGCTCGCGAAGGCCCCGCCGCCGGTGAGGCAGTGGGCCGCGGTCCACACCGAGGACCGGCCCTCGGTGTTCACGATGGTCCCCGAGCAGACGTAGTTACCGCCGTTGAGGGTGAAGAAGACCTTGCCGGCGGTGCGGGCCGTCGGGTGGCCGACCGGGTAGTTGGGGTAGTAGGCCTGCGTCCCGACGTCGGAGGAGTCGACCGTGGACGTGCTCGCCTTCGGCTCGGCCGCGGGCGCGGCCGGCGCCACGCTGCCGGACGGCCCCTGCGGCTTGGTGGCGGTCTTCGCCGAGTCGGCGGCGCGGTCGCGCTTGGCGAGCGCCGCCTTCACCGCGGGGATCTCGGTGTCCGGCTTGGCCGCCTTCATGCGCTCCGGGGTCCAGTACGCCGTCAGGGCGTCCTGCCGGGCGTCGGCGCCGGTGCCGGTGACCGTGCGGGCCACCTCGGGGCTGAGCTGGGCGGGGCTGCTGATGACAGCGCTGGTCGAGCTGGCCGGGGCGGCGGAGGCCGCGCCGACGGTGCCCGCGGCGGTGAGCGCCGCCGCGGACATCACCGCGACAGCCGTCAGGCCGCGTAGCAGTCTCGAGGACATCTTCCCTACCTCTCGGATAGTGGATCGGGAGGACGAAATTACTGCACCGAAGCCATGGATTGTTATCGCTTGAAGTTCAAGTAGGCAGATGAAGGGAAATGTAACCAAACTACTGAAGGTTGATTTTATCGATTGACTCTGGTAAATAGTGATCCGAATGCGGAGTTGCCGCCGAATGAAGCGGGCGCATGGGAATTCCATATCCTGTCGGCAAATCCCGTCAAGATGCTTTCCGGCCGCCGCGACTAGCGTCTGTCGCCATTGCGCCGCGCACCGGTTGGCCCGCCGCCGCGTCTCGGACGCACCATGGACGACATCGCCACGGCGGCCGGAATGTCCCGGGCCGCGGCGTACCAGTACGTTCGGAACAAGAACGACGCCTACCGGCGGCTCGCCCAGCGGTTGTTCGCCGAGTCCCTCGACCGGGCGCGGGCCGCGGCGGACGATCCGAACGCGTCGACGCGGCAGCGGCTCGTCGCCGTGCTCGACGCCAAGCTGGAACTCACCCTCGGCCTGCACCGGGACAGCCCGCACGCCGCCGAACTGCTCGACTCCA
Source organism: Micromonospora sp. B11E3 (assembly GCF_039871625.1). Taxonomy (NCBI): domain Bacteria; kingdom Bacillati; phylum Actinomycetota; class Actinomycetes; order Micromonosporales; family Micromonosporaceae; genus Micromonospora; species Micromonospora sp. B11E3. Next base: position 22,633 of record NZ_JBDPMC010000036.1, read on the forward strand.
GCACGAAACTCGTCGGCGACCTCGTCGAGGCGTACACCCGCGAGCTGACCGACCTGGTGGCTCACACACTCGACGACCTGGCCGGACCGCGTGCCCACGCGGTCGCCGACGTGCTGATCGCGCTCACCCGCGGCCTGGAGGCCGACCTCACCGACCCCGACCTGCCCCGGCAGCGGCTGCGCGACGGCGTCGCGCTGGTCGTCGCCGGGCTCACCCGCCCCGGAGGCCCGTCATGACCGCCGTCCTGATCACCGGCACGTCCTCCGGCATCGGCCGGGCCACCGTCCGTCGACTCGCCCGCCGGCCCGAACTGACCGTCTACGCGACTGCCCGCACACTCGAGGCGATCACTGACCTGGCCGCGGCCGGCGCACGGCTGTTACCGCTCGACGTCACCGACGAGGCGTCCATGCGGGCCGCCGTGGCGGCGATCGAAGCCGAGCACGGCCACGTCGACGTGCTGGTCAACAACGCCGGCTACGGCGAGTACGGCCCGATCGAGCAGGCCCCGATGGACCGGGTCCGCGCGCAGTTCGAGACGAACGTCTTCGGGCTGAGCCGGCTGACGCAGCTGGTCCTGCCCGGCATGCGTCGGGCCGGTCGGGGCCGCATCGTCAACATCAGCTCCATGGGCGGCCGGATCGTGTTCCCCGCCGGAGGCTACTACCACGCCAGCAAGTACGCGGTCGAGGCGATCTCCGATGCGCTGCGCCAGGAGGTACGGCCCTTCGGGATCAAGGTGGTCGTCGTCGAACCGGGCCTCAGGCCCCGCACCCGCTACCTCGTCACGTCCGCGGCCTGGGCGATGGTGCACACCCGCCGCCTCTTCGGCGCCCGACTCTTCGACGCGGTCAACCGGCTGCAGTTCCGCTGACGAGCCGCCGGCTCCTCAGGCGCCCGTGGTCGCGTGCGACGCGGTCACCGGCTTGGACTCCGGCGAACCGTGCTGACGCAGGAGGATGCTCAGCAGGATCAGCGCGGCGACGGCGAGGAACTCGCTCTGCCAGTTCTGCATCGACTGGAACCAGAAGTCGCTGGTGCCGAGGAACTGCCACGCGCTGATCGGTGCCGCCCCGCTCTGCAGCATCTGCTCCTCGTTGTGTTCCGCCACACCACCGAACAGGTGCCCGAGGAACGCCCCCGCGAAGATCATCAGTAGGGCGATGGAGAGGCTGTTGCGGTACACCGTCAACGCGAGGCCGCCGACGTGCACCGGCCGGGGCGACTCCGGGGTCGCGTTCTCGGCCCGGTCCTCGGGCCGGTCGCCCTGGTCCACCGGCTTGGACTCCGAGGAGCCCTTCTGCACCAGGTACGCGGTCAGCAGCACGTACCCGCCCATCTGCAGGAACTCCGACTCCCAGTTCTCGAACGTCGCCTCCGCGAAGTGCCCGCTGTGCAGGTACGCCAGGTACGACATGGCGTCCTGGCCGTACTGGCTCAACTCCTCGTTGTGCACCTGCCAGCCGAACACGCTCTGCAACGACCAGAAGATCACGAAGGCGCCGAGCATGGCGACCGACAGTGCGTGCTCCCGAAGCCACCGACGCATGCGAACCTCCCGTTCCAGCATGTTGACCTGCGAAAGGTGCCCAGGGCTCGCCGGTACGAAACACCACGGCCGTGGGAGGCGGGCGGAACGCGGCGAGCAGGCCGGTTACCGGCCGTGGCAGGGGCTCCCGAGTGGCCTACCGACAGTCAACGACGCCACCCCGTGACGGGATCCGGCACGTCATCCCTGAACGCTTGGACCAGGTCGCCCGCCGGGCCGCCGCGGGCAGCGCCGGCGGGCGACCCCGGCCTTCGACAAGGCGGTCTACGACCATCCGTCCCGACGCGGGTGCCGGCCACGTCGGTGGTCGAAAAGGCGGCGATGAACGTGCCGCCTGTGCCGCCCGACCCTTCGATGCGGAGCCGGCCGTCCTTCAGCGTGGCCGTGGTGATGGACACCGCGGCGTGGGCGGTGCCCGGCAACGCCAGTTGGCCGACGATTCCCAGCACGACGGCGGCCAGCGCGCCAGTTGCGCGACGGGTGAACCTGCGTGACATGAACGCTCCCAGATGGACGGGGACACGACTGTTTACTGGGGCCGCACGGCGAATGCGACCTACAGTGGCAACACTCTGACGGTGCCCGCGGGGAGTCCGGTCATAACGCGGCTCTCACCGGAGCAGCTCGCGTCACGCCGCGGGCACCTTCACCGGAGACGGCGCGTCGGGCAACACCCGCTCCAGATGTCGCACCGAGGGCCGCAGGAGGGTCGCCGCCACGACGGCGAGCAGCGCCGGACCCAGGAGGAGGAAGACGGCGGCGATGTCGGCGCCGGCGCCGCCCCCCGTCACCCCGTGCAGCGCCCCGCCCTCGGCGGACAGCGGCGCGCCGACCAGGGCGACGACCGGTCCGGCGAGGCCGTAGGCGACCGGCTCGGCCGACCAGGCCATCATCCGGCGTACGGCGAAGACCCGTCCCTGCAGCTCGCTGGGCGTCTTGAGCTGCCAGATCGTCGCGGTGGCCGCGTTGGTCACGGCGTACCCGCCGAGGATCCCGGCCATCGCCGCGCCCACCGTCCACACGGTGTGCTGCATTCCCATCGCGAGCACCAGCACCGCGTGCACGCAGGCCACGAGCGTGATCGCCCGGATCCGGTCGCGGGGCTCCCGGGTCAGGCTGATCAGCCCGCCGACCAGCACCATGCCCGTCCAGCCGACGGCGTTGACCACGCCCAGTTCCGCCGGTCCGGCGATGCTGAGCACCAGCGGCGACACCAGCACGATCGCCATCTCCATGACGAGGTTGTTGCCGGCGAAGAACAGCAGCAGACCGAACAGCCCGGGCCGCTGGCGGATGAAGCGCCACCCCTCCGGCAGCTCACGGAGCAGCCGCCCGCGCTCCGCGGCGGCCGGCCCGTCCTGCCGGGACACGGCGGGGAGCATCCGCAGCGAGATCAGCACGGTGGCCACCGCGACGGCGAACGTCACGATGTCCACGGTCAGCAGGCCGGTCAGGCCGGCGAGGCCGTACAGCATGCCGCCGAACAGCGCCCCCAGCAGCTGCCCGGCCGCCTCCGCCACCGCCAGCCGGCCGTTCGCCTGGCCCAGCTGCTCCTTCGGCACGATCTGGGCGACCAGGGCGGAGAACGCCGGCCACTGGAAGGCGCGGAACACCGACAGGACGGCGGCGAGCACGTACACGTGCCACAGGGCCAGCGCGTCGACCTGGTGCAGCACCACGATGGTGACCGGGACGACGACGCTGCCGCCGTCGCTGAGGATGAGGACCTGCCGGCGCTCCCAGCGGTCCACCAGCGCCCCGGCCACGGGCAGCGTGAGCAGGCCCGGCAGGGACGCGGCGAGGATCAGCGTCGCGAAGGCGGTCGCTGACCCGGTCTGCTGGAAGACCCAGATGCCGACGCCGAAGGCGGTCATCGCCGAGCCGATGAGCGAGGCGGCCTGGCCCGCCCAGATCAGGTTGAAGATACGCATGACTGCCTCACGTGGCCGTAACGGTCTCGGTCATGGAGTTGCCGACGGGCGCGTCGGGTGCGCCGGCCAGTTCGCCGACGCAGTCGAGCAGCTCGGCGATCCAGGCCCGGATGGTGGCTCGCTCGAACAGCGCGGTGTTGTACTCGACCCAGCCCCAGGTGCCCGACTCCTCCGGCTGGAAGCGGATGTGCAGGTCGTACCGGGTGGTGCCGCGGTCGGTGCGGATCGGCTCGACGGCTAGACCGGCCAGGCCGGCCGGCGCCGCCGGCAGGTTCTGCATGCCGACCATCACCTGGCACAGCGGCGGGCGGTCCGTGCCGGCCGTGGCCGCCGCGGCGGCGAGCGTCTCGAACGGCACGTCCTGGTGCTCCCATCCGGCGGTCATCGTCTGCCTGACCCGCAGGACCAGGTCGGAGAAGCGTGGCACGTCGCGCAGGTCCGCGGGTACCGGCAGGATGTTGGCGAACGGCCCGACGGTGTGCTCCACGTCCGGGTCGGTCCGGTTGCTCACCGGCACCGCGACGAGGAAGCGGGACTGGCCCGATCGGCGGTGCAGCCACACCTGGGTGGCGGCGAGCAGCACCATGAACTCGGTGGCCCCCAGCGCCCGGGCCGCCCGACCGACGACCCGGTCGACGTCGGCGTCCACGTCGAACAGTTCGGTGGCGCCGTCCCACGAGCGCCGGGCCGGCCGGGGTCGGTCGGTGGGCAGTTCGAGCACGGTCGGGACGTCCCCGATCGCCGCCCGCCAGAACGCGAGCCCGGCCGTACGTCGGGCCGGGTCCGGCGGCGACACCCGGTGCGGCGCGAAGTCGACCGTCGGGGCGAGCGCGGGTTGCCGCCCGTGCGCCGCGGCCTCGTAGCAGGCCGCCAGGTCGCGTTGCAGCACCGACAGGGACCAGCCGTCGGCCACGAGGTGGTGGACGGTCAGCGCGAACACGTGTTCGGCCGGGCCGGATCGGATCAGCGCGGCCCGCGCCAGCGGCGGCCGGCGCAGGTCGAACGGCTCGCGGAGGGACGCCTCCGCCAGTGCGTGGGCGGCGGCCGCCGGGTCGGGGTCGGCGGTCACGTCGTGCCGGGTCAGCGGCAGCAGCGCGAGCGGCTCGACGACCCGGACGGGGTGGCCGTCGACGTCGGCGAAGCCGGTCCGTAGGGCGGCGTGCCGCGCCACCAGGGCGTCGGCGGCGCGGATCAGCGCGATCCGGTCGAGGTCGCCGCTGATCCGTACGGCGAATCCGATGTGGTACGCGGGGGTGCCGGGATGCTCCCGGCAGGTACGCCAGATCGCCTCCTGGCCGGCGGTGAGCCGGCCCTGATCGTCGGCCGGCGCGTGCCCGCCCGGGCCGTGCCGGCGGTCCGCGTCGCCGGCCCCCCGGGCCTCGACCTGCGCGGCGATCTGGGCGACGGTGGGCCCGGCCAGGACGGCGCGCAGCGGCACCTGGCGCCCGGTCGCCTGCCGCACGCGCCCCGCCAGTCTGGTGGCCAGCAGGGAGTGCCCGCCCAGGTCGAAGAAGTTGTCGTGCCGGCCGATCGGCCCGAGGTCGGGGTGCTCGTCGGCGAGCACCTCGGCGAAGATCGCGGCGACGAGCTGTTCCGCCGGGCCCCGGGGCGACTCCGCGTCCTGGGGGAACTCCGCGTCCTGGGGGAACTCCGCGCCGCGGGTGGACTCCGCGCCGCGGGTGGACTCCGCGTCCCGGCCGGACGGCTGGACCGTGGCGGTCAGGGCCTGCCGGTCGACCTTCCCGTTCGGCAGGCGCGGCAGCGCGGGCACCGCGTACACCGTGGCCGGCACCTCGTGCTCGGGCAGTATCCGTCGCAGTGCCCGCCGCAGCGCACCGCCGTCGACGTCGCCGGGGGCCACCCAGGCCACGAGCCGGACCGGGGCGGCGCCGCCGGGCGCCGCCAGGGGCAGCACGACGGCGTCGCCGACCTCGGGCAGCGCCCGGATCACCGACTCGACCTGTGCCGGCTCGACCCGGACGCCACGGATCTTGACCTGGTCGTCGCCGCGGCCCATCAGCCGCAGCCGGCCGTCCGGGCCCCACCAGGCGAGGTCGCCGGTGCGGTACGCCCGGGCGCCGGGCTCCCCCGAGAACGGGTCGGGCACGAACCGCTCGGCGGTCAGCTCCGGCCGCCGGTGGTAGCCGTGTCCGACCCGGGGGCCGCCGATCCACACCTCGCCGACCACCCCGACCGGGGCGAGTCCGCCGTGGCGGTCCACCACCCACACCCGGGAGCCGGTGGCCGGGACGCCGACCGGCGACGGTCCCCGGTCCTGGTCCGTCACGTCGAGCCGCTCCCACGTCGCGGTCATCGTCGTCTCGGTCGGCCCGTACTGGTTGACCAGTTGTACGCCGCGGCCCCACACCCGCGCGAGCCGGACGGCGTCGGCCAGGTCCAGCATCTCGCCGGCGGTCAGCACGAGGCGCAGCGTCGCGCCGCCGTCCCCGCCGCGCCGCCGCGCCGCCTCCAGCAGCGCGCGCAGCAGGGACGGTACGACGCTGAGCAGGCAGGTGACGCGTTCCCGGACGATCACGTCCAGGATCGCCTCCGGGTCCGCCGTGTCGTCGCCGGAGAGGAAGACGACGCGGGCGCCGGCGGCGAGGGGGCCCAGCAGGTCGCGTACGGCGGCGTCGAACGACAGCGAGGCGACCTGGAGGACGGTGTCGTCGGGTCCGATCCCGAAGCGCGGCAGGAGGTGCTCGGTCAGGTAGCTGCACGCGGCGGCGTGCGGGGTCGCCACCCCCTTCGGCTGCCCGGTCGAACCGGAGGTGTAGGTGATGTAGGCGACGTCGGTGGGGTGTGCTGGCGGTGCGGGCGCCGCGTCGGCGGCCGGCTCGTCGGCCCGGTCGACGAGCAGCGGCGCCACCGGCAGCGGGTCGAGCACCGGGGCGGTGGCGGTGTCGGTGACCAGCAGCGCCGCCCCGCTGTCGGCGACGATGTGCGTCAGCCGGGGGAGTGGGTGCCGGATGTCCAGGGCCGTGTACGCGGCGCCCGCGCGCAGCACGGCGAGGACCGCGACGGCCTGCCAGGGGCCGCGGGGCAGGCCGATCGCCACGACCGCGCCGGCCCCGGCGCCGTGCCGGCGCAGCCGCCGCGCGAGCTTGCCGGACTCCTCGTCGAGCTGGCGGTAGGTCAGCTCGACGCGGCTCCCGTCGGGGCCCGGGCCGGTCACCGCCACCGCCTCCGGGGCCCGCCGCGTCTGCTCGGAGACCAGGTCGTGCAGGCAGCGGGCGGGCGCCGCCGGTGGGGTCAGGTCGCCCAGCAGGGCCGGGCGCTCGTCGGCGCCGAGGATCGGCAGCGCGGCCAGCGGGCGGTCCGGCTCCGCCACGGCGCCGGCCAGCAGGCTCAGCAGATGCCCGGCCATCCGTTCGACGGTTCCCGCGTCGAACGCCTGGCGACGGTAGACGAACCAGCCCGCCAGGACCCCGTCGCCGGCCTCGAAGGTCAGGTTGAGGTCGGCCTTGGCGCGCGTCGGCACGTACGGCTCCGGCACCATGGTGACGCCGGGAGCGAACGCGACGGCCGCCGACGGGGTCGGGTCGAGGTTCACCGTGTACCGGGACAGAGCACGCGGGTCCAGGCCGAGCTTTTCGACCAGCCGTCCGAACGGGACGTCCCGGTGCTCGCACGCGTCGAGGACGGCGAGCCGGACCTCGCGCAGGAGTTGGCGCAGGCCGCCACCGGCCGGTGGGCGCACCCGCAGCGGTACGGGGTCGACCAGCAGGCCGACCACGTCGGCCAGTTCCGGCGCGGCCCGGTCGGCCACCGGCATGGACAGCAGCACGTCGTCCCGGCCGCCGTACCGGGCGAGCAGCGCCACGTACCCGGCGAGCAGTCCCATGAAGACGGTGCATCCCTCGCCCGCCGTCAGCGTGCCCAGCGCCGTCACCAGCTTCGCCGGGAGGACGAACCGGTACGCGGAGCCGGCCGGATCCGTCCCGGCGTCCCGGGCGACCGGCAGGACCGGCTCCGGCGCCGCCCCGGCGAGCCGCTCGGCCCAGTGGGCCAGCTGGGCCTCCCACTGCGCCGTACGCTCCGGCCGGCGCTGGTGCCGGGCGTAGTCCCCGGCGCCGACGGCGGTCGACCCGGCCGGCCACGGCAGGCCGGCGCGGCGGGCGGAGTAGGCGGCCCGCAGGTCGTCCAGGAGCACGGTCAGCGACCAGCCGTCGGCGACGATGTGGTGCACGGACAACGCCAGGATCAGCTCGTCGTCGGCCAGGACGGTGACGGCGACGCGGGCCAGCGGGGCGTCGGCCAGGTCGAAGGGTCGCTCGGTGAGCGCGGCGGCGACCTCCTGGGCGCCGGGCGCCGTCCCGCCCCGCCGGTCGTCCACCGTCACGGGCAGCTCGACCACGTCCGCCACCGAGCGGACGGGCATGCCGTCCACCTCGGGGAAGGCGGTGCGCAGCGCCTCGTGCCGCGCGGGCAGGTCACGCACCGCGTCGACCAGCACGGCCAGGTCGACCTGGCCGCGCAGCCGGCACACCGCGGTGACGTGGTAGGACGCGTCACCGGGGTCCAGCCGGTCGGCCAGCCACACGCCCTGCTCGGCGGGGGACAGGTCGGTCACCGGCGCGCCCGCCGGCTCGACCGGTGGGCGGGCCCGCCCGTCGGCGCCCCCGGCGGCCAGCCGGGCCGCGAAGGCGGCGACGGTGGGCGCCTCGAAGACGAGCCGGAGCCCGGCCGCCAGGCCCACGGCGCGCTGCACGGCCTCCACGGCCCGCACGGCGAGCAGCGAGTCGCCGCCGCGCAGGAAGAAGTCGTCGTGCCGGCCCAGCCCGGCCACGCCGAGGACCTGCGACCAGGCGGCGGCCACCGCCGCCTCCAGGGCCGTGGCGGGTGGCTCGAACCGGTCGTCGCGGGCCTGCCAGTCCGGCGCCGGCAGCCGGGACTGGTCGAGTTTGCCGCTGGCCAGCCGGGGCAGCTCGGCGACGCGGACGACGGCGGCCGGGACCATGTAGCCGGGCAGCCGGGCCGACGCCCAGTCGCGCAGCTCCCGGGCCAGCTCGTCACCGGGCCCGTCGGAGGCCACGTACGCGACGAGGCGGCGCCCCGCGGGCGGGTCGTCCCGCACCACGACGGCGACCTGCCGCACGGCGGGGTGCGCCGCGAGCACGCCCTCGATCTCACCCGGTTCGATCCGGAAGCCCCGGATCTTGACCTGGCGGTCGAGCCGGCCCAGGTAGTCCAACGTGCCGTCGGCACGCCACCGGACGAGGTCACCGGTGCGGTACAGCCGTCCCCCCGGCGGCCCGAACGGGTCCGGCACGAAGGCCGCGGCCGTGAGGTCGGGACGCCCCAGATAGCCCCGCGCCAGCTGGACCCCGCCGATGTACAGCTCGCCGGGCACCCCGACGGGCTGCGGTCGCATCCGGCTGTCCAGCACGTAGCAGCGGGTGTTGCCGACCGGGCGTCCGATCGGCACGCGGGCGCCGAGCGGCGCCGAGGACCGGTGCACCGTGGCGTACACGGCGGCCTCGGTGGGGCCGTAGGAGTTGATCAGCTCGGCGTCGAGCGTGTCGAGGTGGCGGGCGGCCAGCGCCGCCGGCAGCGCCTCGCCGGCGCAGTCGGTCTGCCGCAGCGCGCGCAGTGCGGCGCCGTGCCGATCGGTCAGCAGCTCCTGGAGCATGCTCGGCACGAACCGGGCGATGCTGACCGACTCGCCCGCGATCAGCGCGGCCAGCTGCGCCGGATCCCGGTGGGCGTGGGGGCCGGCGACGACCACCCGGCCGCCGGCGGCCAGGGGCGCGAACAGCTCCACGACCGAGACGTCGAAGGTCACGTTGGTCTTGAGCAGCGCCGTCGTGTCCGGGCCGAGCCCCAGCTCGGCCACCTGCCAGAGGATCTGGTTGCGGGCGGCCCGGTGGGACACCATGACGCCCTTGGGGCGCCCGGTCGACCCGGAGGTGTAGATGACGTAGGCGAGGTCGTCGGCGGTCGCCCGGCAGGGCGGAGCCGCGCCGGTCGGGTCGTCGCCCGGGGCCGGCGGTTCGGCCACGAGCACGACGGTGCCGGGCAGGTCGTCGTGCGGGGCGCCGGGGACGGTCACGATCAGCTCCGCGCCGGCGTCGGCCAGCACGTCGCGCAGCCGCTCCCGCGGGTGGTCGGGGTCGAGGGGAAGGTAGGCCGCGCCGGAGGCCAGGACCCCGAGCAGGGCGACGACGAGGTCGGCGGACCGGGGGACCAGCACCGCCACCGGCTGCCCGGGAGCGGCGCCGAGCGACTGCAGCCGGCGGGCGAGGGCGTTCGCGCGGCGCATCAGCTCGGCGTACGTCACGGTGCCGGCGCCGTCGACCAGGGCGATCGCGTCGCCCCGGTCGTCGGCCCGCGCCTGGATTAGGTGGGCCAGGTTGTCGGGGCCTTCGAACCGGTGGTCCTCCCCCTGCCAGGACCGCGTCACCAGCGCCCGCTCGGCGTCGTCGAGCAGGGGCAGGTCGACCACCCGGACGCCGGGGTCGGCGGCGGCCGACGCGGTGAGGGTGAGCAGGTGACCGAGCATCCGCCGCGCCTGGGCGCCGTCCCACAGGTCGGCGTCGTACTCCAGCTCCAGGTCGAGGTCGGTGCCGTCCTCGACGATCTCCAGGGTCAGGTCGAACTTGGCGGTGCCGCCGCCGGTGGTGTCCAGTTCGGTCAGCACGGCGTCGCCCAACCGTACCGGCCGGCGGGCGGCCGGGATCCAGTCGCAGAGCACCTGGAACAGCGGCTGGCCGGAGGGCTCGCGGGCGGCGCCGAGCTCCGCGACGACCCGCTCGAACGGCACGTCCTGGTGCGAGAAGGCCGCCGCGGCCGAGGAACGCACCTCGGTGAGCAGCTCGTCGAAGGTGGTCGTCGCGGCGCACCGGCTGCGGACGACCACCGTGTTGACGAACAACCCGATCAGCGGCTCGACCTCCGGCACCGCCCGGTTGGCCACCGGCGTACCGACCAGGATGTCGTCCTGCCCGGTGTACCGGTGCAGCACCGCGGTGAAACAGGCCAGCAGCACCATGAACGGGGTGGCGGACGCCCGGCGGGCGAGCCGGTGCACCCCGTCGAGTTCCGCCTGCCCGAGCCGGGCCCGGACCCGGCCGCCGCGGCCGCTGCGCGGCGCCCCGGCCGGCCGGTCGCCGGGCAGTTCGAGGCGCTGCGGCGAGCCGGCCAACTGCCCCGACCAGAAGTCGAGCTGGGTCCGGTAGTCGCCGCGGTCCAACCGGTCGCGCTGCCAGGCGGCGTAGTCCGCGTACTGGATCCCGGGGGCGGCGGGGGTTCGGCCGCGACCGAGCAGCGCGTCGTAGCCCGCGCACAGCTCCCGCCGCAGCACGTCGATGGACCAGCCGTCGAAGGCGATGTGGTGCAGGGCCAGCAGCAGGACGTGGTGGCCCGCCGGCCCCTCGACCAGCACCGCCCGCCACACCGGCCCACGGCGCAGGTCGAACGGCGTACGTCGCTGCCGCGCGACGAGCTCGTCGAGGTCGGCGAGGGGGTCCCCGCGGCGCCGACGCTCCAGCGTGAACGGTGCGTCGTCGACCACGGGCCGGTAGCCGCCCTCGTCCCGCTCGTACCGGGTGCGCAGCACCTCGTGCCGGCGGTGCACGCCGTCGAGCGCCCCCTCCAGCGCGTCGGCGTCGACCGGGCCGTCGACCCGCAGGGCGAAGACGATGGTGTACGCGGCCGGGTCCGGTTCCAGCTCGTCGAGGACGAGCATCCGTTCCTGGGCGGACGAGAGGCGACGGGACCCGCCGGCCGGCGCGATTGTCGGCGCCCGGTCGGCGGCGGCGAGCCGGGCCAGCCGCGCCTCCAGCCGGGCGCGGCGGGCGGCCGCCTGGTCAGCGACCGGCGGGCTGCTCATCGTCGCTCCCTTCCAGCTGCTCCAGCAGCGCCTCCTCGACGGCGATCGCGAACGTCCGGACCGTCTGGTTGTCCAGCAGCGCGTCGAGCGGGATCTCCACGTCCAGCGCGGCGCGCAGCCGGGCGATCAGCTGGGCGATCAGCATCGAGTGGCCGCCGAGGTCGAAGAAGTTGTCGTCGACGCCGATCCGCTCGACCCCGAGCAGCTCCGACCAGAGGCGGGCCACCGCCTTCTCCGCGGTCGTCTCCGGCTCGACGTGCGGCGGCCGTCCCGTGCCGGCCGTCGGGTCGGGCAGGGCCCGCCGGTCGAGCTTGCCGTTCGGGGTGACCGGCACCTGGTCGAGCGGGACCACGTGCGCCGGCACCATGTACTCGGGCAGGTGCCGGGCCAGGTGCACGCGCAGCGCCGCGAAGTCCGGGCGCCGGCCCGGTTCGGGCACGGCGTACGCGACCAGCTGGGCGTTCTCCGCGGCACCGTGCACGACGGCGACGGCGGTCACCACGTCGGGGTGCGCGGCCAGGGTCGCCTCGATCTCGCCCAGCTCGATCCGGAACCCCCGCACCTTCACCTGCTGGTCCCGGCGGCCCAGGAACTCGATCGTGCCGTCGGCCCAGTAGCGGGCCCGGTCACCGGTGCGGTACATGCGGTCGCCGGGGCGGCCGAACGGGTCGGGTAGGAACTTCGTCGCGGTCAGGGCCGTGTCGCCGGCGTAGCCGAGCGCCAGGCAGTCCCCGCCGATGTACAGGTCGCCGGGGGCGCCCACCGGCGCCGGCCGCAGCCCGGAGTCGAGGACGTAGTAGCGGGCATTGTCCAGCGGACGGCCGTACGGAATGCTCGGCCACTGCGGATCGACCCGTCCCACCGGATGGGCGTTCGACCAGATGGTCGCCTCGGTGGCCCCGCCGAGGGCCACCACCCGGCAGCCGGGGAAGGCCTCCCGGATGCCGTCCGGCAGGTCCACGGGGATCCAGTCGCCGCTGAGGAACACCAGCCGCAGCCCGGGGTCCACTGGCGCCTCCCGCATCGCGAGGAAGGGCGCGACCTGCTGCAGCGCCGCGGGCGCCGAGTCCCAGAAGGTGATCGGCTCGGTGTCGAGCACGGCCAGCAGCCGGGCCGGATCGCGCAGCTCCTCGGCGCTGGCGACCCGGACGCTGCCCCCGGCGGCGAGCACCCCGAACACGTCGTACACCGACAGGTCGAACCCGAGGGAGGTGACGAACAGGACGCGGTCGGACGGGCCCATCCCGAAGGTCCGGTTCACGCACTCGATGAGGTTGACCACGGGGGCGTGGGTCACCGTCACGCCCTTCGGCGTGCCGGTCGAGCCCGAGGTGAAGTTGACGTACGCGACGTCGTCCGGCAGGGCACGGGCCGGCGCGGCGGAGCGGGTCTCGTCCAGTCCCCAGCCGACGCGCGGCGTGGCCGCGGGCTCGTCCGGCCCGGAACCCGGCTCACCCAGCCACAGCACCTCGCGGACGCAGGCGACGTCGGCGATGGTGTGCCGGACCGCCCACAGGGTGTCGGCGTCGGTCACCACGGCGGGCACGGCGAGCGAGGCGAGCAGGGACCGGATCCGGTCGGCCGGCAGCGTGGGCTCCAGCGGCACGTAGGCGGCGCCGGACTTGAGCACGCCGAGCAGGGCGACGACGGTGTGCACGCCGCGCCCCATGCAGAGCCCCACGTGGTCGCCCGGCCCCACCCCGGCGGCGGCCAGCCGGCCGGCGAGCCGCTGGGCGGCGTGGTCGAGTTCGGCGAAGGTCAGCAGCTGGTCGCCCTGCACCACGGCGGTCGCGTCGGGGGTGCGGGCCACCTGCCGCTCGACCAGTTCGTGGATCGTGACACCCCCGCGACCGGAGACCCGCGTGTCGTTCCAGTCGTGGACGATGTGGCGCTGTTCCTCCTCGGAGAGCACGGTGATCCGCCACAGCGGCGTCGACGGGGGCGCGGAGGCCAGCGCCAGCAGCACCCGGCTGGTGTGGTCGAGCAGGCGACGGGCGTCGGTCTCGGCGAGCTCCGCGCGGTGGTAGCGCAGGGTCAACTCCAGCTGCGGCCCCGACCGCACGAGCAGCTCGACCGGCGCCGCCCCGTCGGCGTCCGACGACGCGGTACGCCCGCAGCGCACGACGCTGTCGTACAGGGGGGTGCCGGCCGGGACGCCGGCCCACGACGCCCACGACCCCGGTGCCGGCGGCGCCTGCTCACGGCCGCGGCGGTGCTCGTCGCGCAGGCGCGTCAGGTAGCCGCCCGACGATCCGGTGTGGTCCAGCCGCACCCGCAGCGCCACGGCCGCCGGCTCGTCGTCGGTGGCGCCGAAGACCACGTCGTCGGTGCCGGCGTACGCGCACAGCACCAGGCCCCACGCGGCCCGGGCCAGGTCGTCGGTGCTGACGTCGGCGGTGGCGGCCGCCGTGGCCAACGCCGCCGTCTCGGCGGCGTCGCAGACGGTCGAGACCTCGGCGCGCCCGTCGGCGGTCGGTTCGGCCACCCGGCGGCGGATCCCCAACCGGGTCGGCTCGGCGAAGCCGAACAGATAGGACCGCCAGAACTCCTGGCTGACGTGGCTGTCCACCGGACACTCCCTACAGGTCGAGTAGCTTGTCGAGGTTGACGGCGATGGCGTCGAGGGGGTCGACCACCAGGCGCGCGCCGGGGCGGGCCCGCAGCGACCGGGTGAGCATGTGCGCCTCGGTGCAGCCGGCGATGACGCCCCCGCAGCCGTGCTGGTCGGCCAACTGCTCCACCTGCCGCAGCAGATCCTCGGTGACGGTGCCCTGCTTCAGGCGGTACAGCAGCTGGTGCACGGTCGCCTGCGCGGCCGCCCCCGGCATGACCACCCGGTCGGCCACGGACGGCCAGCGGGGCGAGCGGTCGAAGATCCGCGCGGTACGGGTGCCCCGGGTCGCCAGCATCAGCAGCTTCCCGTCCACCGGTTCGAGCGCCCGCAGCTCGTCGACGATGACGTCCACCAGCGAGATCAGGGGCCGCCGCAGCTCCGGCTCGAGACCGGCGGCGAAGTGGTGCGCGGTGACGCAGGTGAGCACCACCCGGGACGCGCCCTGGCTCAGCAGCCCCCGGATCCGGGACCGCAGGCGCTCGGTCATCTCCAGGTACCGGCCCTGGCGGATCGCCTCCGTCCGGTCCGGGAAGGTCGGGTCGGAGTCGAGCAGGCACCGGGGCAGTGCCTGCTCGACTCCGCTCGTGCTGCGCAGCGACGCCTCCCGGTAGACGGTCAGCAGGAACTCGGCCGAGGCGTACGGGCCCATCCCGCCCACGATCCCCAGCACGGCACCGTCCGTCTCCGCGCTCACCAGGAGGTCAGCCCGTTTTGCAGGAACAGCTCCCGGCAGCGGCCCCGGCGGATCTTGCCGCTGGTGGTCACCGGCAGCGCCCCAGGGCGCAGCAGGACGACGGTGGCGGCACGGAGCTGGTGCTCGTCGGCGACGGCGCGGCGGACGGCGGCCGTGATCTCCGCGACCGGGGTGCCCTCGCCTTCGCCCTCGCCGGAGGCGATGCGCGCGCGGCGGGCCGTCTCGGCGACGATGCCCAGCAGGGTGCGCCCGCCGTCCTGGTAGGCGAAGGCCGCGGACCTGTTCGGCGACAGCGCCGGGTGGCAGCCCTGCACCGTGGACTCGATGTCGCTCGGGTAGTGGTTGCGGCCGTCGACGATGATCACGTCGTCCAGCCGACCGAGCACGAAGACCTGGCCGTGCCTGAGGAAACCCAGGTCACGGGTGCGGACGAAGGGCGCCTCGCCCGCGCCGTCCAGGGCCGCGCCGAACCGCTCCCGGGTGGCGTCCGGCCGCTGCCAGTAGCCCGCCGCCATGCTGTCGCCGCGTACCCAGATCTCCCCGGCGACGTCCGGCTCGCACTGCCGCCCGGTCTCCGGGTCGACCACCCGGACGTCGAGGTTCTCCGGCACCCGCCCGCAGGCCACCACCCGCCGGGCGGGCGCGCCCTGCGCCGGGTCGGCGATCCGCCCGTGGCGTTCGAGCTGCTCCACGTCCACGTCGACGACGCGTACGTCGCCCGGCGACCGGGCGCCGCTGACGTACAGGGTGCTCTCGGCCATGCCGTAGGAGGGCATGAACGCCTCCGGGTCGAAGCGGGCCGGGCGGAACGCCTCCGCGAAGCGTTCCAGCGACTCGGGCCGCACCGGCTCCGACCCGTTGAGGGCCACCCGCCACGAGCTCAGGTCGAGCCCGGCGAGCTCCTCGGCGGTGACCCGGTCGACGCAGAAGTCGTAGCCGAAGTTGGGCGCGGAACTCAGGTGGGCCCGGTACCGGTCGATCGCCTGCAGCCATTCCACCGGCCGGAGCAGGAAGACCATCGGCGCCATGAAGGCGGCCGATCCGCCGGCGTAGACGGTGGCGAGCAGCTGCCCGAGGCCCATGTCGTGGAAGAGGGGCAGCCAGCTCACCACCCGGAAGGAGCGGGGCGGGCACTCGTGCATCCGGACCGCCGTCGCCACCGCCGCGAGGTTCGCCAGCACGTTGCGGTGCGTGATCACCGCGCCCTTCGGCTCGCTCGTCGACCCGGAGGTGTACTGCAGGAACACCGGCGCGTCGAGGTCGAGAACCGGGGCCCGGAACGCCGCCGAGCGGTCCTCGCGGCCCTGGTCGACGAGCACGCGCCGTCCTGAGGTCAGCAGCTCCAGGTCGGGATGCCCGGCGACCTCCGCCGTGGTCATGATCAGCGCGGGGTCGGCGTCCTTCACGATGCCCTGCAGGCGCTCGAAGGCCCGGGCGGCGCCCGGGCCCTCCGGGCAGGGCACCGGCACCGCGGCCAGGCCGGCGTAGGCGCAGGCGAAGAAGGAGACCACGAAGTCGACGCCGGTCGGGTACATCAGCAGCACCCGCTGCCCGGGGGCGGTCATGGTCTGCAGCGTCGCCGCGACCGACCGGACCCGGCGGTCGAGCTCGCCGTACGTCGCCGTGTCGAGTTCCTGCCCGCCGCGGCCGAGGATCGTGCAGGCCCACTGGGAGGGATACTCCTCGGCCTGCAGCCGCAGCATGTCGGCCACGTTCCGGTACCGCGGGTCGGGCCGGCAGGCGTGCTTCCCGCCGGTCACGACCGGTCACCCGGGCCGGCCTCGGCGTGCCGTTGCCGCAGGCTCAGCGGCCGCATGTCCGTCCACACCTGCCGGACGTACTCCAGGCACTCGTCCTTGGCGCCGGTGCGCCCGGCGTCGCGCCACCCCGCCGGGAGGTCGTAGTCGACCGGCCAGATCGAGTACTGCTCCTCGTGGTTGACCACCACCCGGTACGAGCGGCTGGCCTCGTCATCGCTGAACACGCTGTCTCTCTCCTCAGTTCGGGACGGCTGGGCGGGCCGTCGAGTCGACGTCGAGGGCCCGGAACACCGCGTCCGGGTGCTGCAGCAGGGCGAAGTGCCCCCCGGGCAGGACGTGGCGCGCGAAGCGGCCGCTGGTCCGGGCCTGCCAGTCGTCCACGACGGCCACCGGCACCCCGGCGTCGTCGGCGCCGACGAAGGCCGTCACCGGAAGGTCGAGCAGCGGCTCCGGGGCGGGGCGGTAGGTCTCCACCGCGGTGATGTCGCCCCGCAACGGCGGCAGGTACTCCCGCAGGTGCACGGGATTGTCCAGGATCGCGTCCGGGATACCCCCGTAGCGGCGCTGTAGCTCCCGGGCGAACTCCTGGTCGGTCAGCCCGTCCGTCGGCGGGAAGGGCCGGGGCGTGCCGGGCGCCGCCGCGGCGGCCACCACCAGGTGGGCGGGCAGCGGCAGGCCGCGGACCTGCAGGTACCGGGCCGTCTCGTACGCCACCAGCGCGCCGAGGCTGTTGCCGAGCAGGGCGAACGGCGTGGTCAGCAGGGGCAGCGCCGCCCGGACGAAGTCGGCGACGAGATCCTGCACCCGGGCCAGCGGAGGCTCGCCCCACCGGCCCTCCCGGCCCGGCGGCTGTACCGGGCAGACCTCGATGCCGTGTCGGCCGCCGTCGGTGATCCAGCGCCGGAACGTCGAGGCGCCGCCGCCGGCGTGCGGGAAGCAGAACAGCCGCAGAGCCGGGGCCCGGCCGGGCGTGCCGCCCCGCCACGGCAGCGCCGTACCGGTGAGCTCAGCCATGGCCGTTGACCCCCGCCGCGGCGCCGGTGAGCGTTTGGGCGAGGTCCCCCGCGCCGAGCGCGGCGACGGCGGTCGGCACGCCGACCCGCGTCGCCGGGTCGGCCGCCACGGCGGTGAGCACCGCCACGAAGCGGTCCGCGACGGTCCGCGCGGTGCCGGCGTCGAACAGGTCGGTGGCGTACTCGAGGCTGCCCGCCACCCCGCCGCAGCCGTCCGCCCCGTCGAGTCGCTGCCGGATGCTGACCACCATGTCGAACTTGGCCGTGGTGGAGCCGAGCGGCTCCTCGCGCAGCCGCAGCCCCGGCAGGGTCAGGTCCAGCTCCTCGGTGTTCTCGGACACGAACATCACCTGGAACAGCGGGTGGCGCGAGCGGGAGCGGGCCGGGTTGAGCGCGCGGACCAGGAACTCGAACGGCACGTCCTGGTTGGCGTACGCGGCGAGGTTGGTGTCGCGCACCCGGCCCAGCAGTTCCCGGAAGGTCGGGTTGCCGGAGACGTCCGTGCGCAGCACGACGGTGTTGACGAAACAGCCGACGAGCTCGCCCAGCGCCTCGTCCGCCCGCCCGTTGACCGGGGTGCCGAGCGGGATGTCGGTGCCCGCGCCGAGCCGGGCCAGCGCCACCGCCAGGGCCGCCTGGGCGACCATGAAGACGCTGGTCCGGCTGTGTCGGGCCAGGTCCAGCAGGCCGCGGTGGACGTCGGCCGGGACCTCGAACTCGACGCTGGCGCCGCGACCCGAGGCGACCCGCGGCCGGGGTCGGTCGAACGGCAGCGGCAGCTCCTCCGGCGCGCCGGCCAGCGCCTGGCGCCAGAAGGCGAGCTGCCGGCCGGCCACGCTGTCCGGGTCCTCCAGCCGCCCGAGGAACCGGGTCTGCCACAGCACGTAGTCGGCGTACTGCACGGGCAGCGCCGGCAGGCCGTCGCCGGTGCCGTCGCGGCGCGCCACGTACGCGTCGGCGAGGTCACGCACCAGCCGCACCATCGACCAGCCGTCGCCGGCGATGTGGTGCACCACGACGGTCAGCACGTGCTCGTCGCCGCCGAGGTCGTACAGCCAGGCCCGCACGGGCGGTTCGGTGGCCAGGTCGAACGGGTGGTCGGCGGCGGTGCGCACCAGCTCGGCGACCTCGCCGGCGCCGACGGCGGCGTACGTGAGGACGTCCGGCACCGCGTCGACCGGAACGATCCGCTGCACGGGGGTCCCGTCGACGTCGACGAAGACCGTACGCAGGCTCTCGTGCCGGGCGATCACGTCCCGGAACGCGGCGCGCAGGGTCCCGGTGTCGAGGGCACCGGACAGCCGCAGCGACACGGGGATGTTGTAGGTCGCCCCGGGCCCGCTGAGCCGGTGCAGGAACCACAGGCGTTGCTGGGTGTAGGACAGCGGAACGGCCTCGGGACGCTCCCCGGCGACCAGCGGGGGACGGGTGGTGCGGTCCGCCAGGGCGCCGGCGAGCCCGGCCACCGTCGGGGTGGCGAACAGCTGCCGGATCGGCAGTTCCTTGCCCAGCTCCGACCGGACGCGGCTGATCAGCCGCATCGCGGTCAGCGAGGTGCCGCCGGAGGCGAAGAAGTCGTCGGTGACCCCGCCGCCGGGGCGTCCCAGCACGTCCGTCCAGATCGCCAGCAGCCGTTCCTCCACCACTGTGCGGGGAGCGACGTAGTCGGCCGCGGGTCCGGCCGGGACGGCCTGGTCGGCCAGCGCCCTGCGGTCGACCTTGCCGCTGGTGAGCCGCGGCAGCTCCGGCAGGGACACGAGGTGGGCGGGCATCATGGCGGCCGGCAGCATCTCCCGCAGCGCGGCGAGCAGCGCGGCGGGCTGTCCCGCCGCCGCGTCCGCCGGGCCGGCGACGAAGCCGACGAGCTGCTGGGCGTCACCGGCGGGGCGCACCAGCACCGCGGCCTCCCGGACGCCGGGCAACCGGCGCAGCGCCGCCTCGACGTCGCCGAGCTCGACCCGGACACCGTTGACCTTCAGTTGGCCGTCCCGCCGGCCGAGGAACTCCAGCGTCCCGTCCGCCGCCTGGCGGACCAGGTCACCGGTGCGGTACATCCGCTCGCCGGCACCGTCGAACGGGTTCGGCAGGAACGCCAGCGCGGTCACGTCCGGCCGGCCGAGGTAGCCGCGGGCCAGGCCCACTCCGGCGACGTACAGCTCGCCCGTGGTGCCCGGCGGCACCGGCCGCAGGTCGTCGTCGAGCACGTAGACCCGGAAGTTCCACAGCGGCAGCCCGATCGGCGCGGACGCCGTGGCGACCGGGCGGCGGCACCGCCACCAGGTCAGGTCGATCGACGCCTCGGTGGGGCCGTACAGGTTGACCAGCTCGACGTCGAGCAGGTCCAGGCACCGGTCGACCAGCGCGGCCGGCAGCGCCTCACCGGCGCACATGACCTGGCGCAGGCTGGTGCACTTCTCGACGCCCGGCTCGTCGAGGAACTCGCGCAGCGTGGTGGGCACGAACTGGACGCAGCTGACCCCCTGTTCCTGGATCACCGAGGTCAGGTAGCCCGAGTCGCGGTGCCCGTCGGGTCGGGCCAGGACGACGGTCGCGCCGCTGAACAGGGGGGAGAACAGCTCCAGCATCGACGGGTCGAAGGTCAGCGGCGTCTTGAGCAGCACCCGGTCCCCGGGGCCGTACGCCGCCTCGTCCGCCCACCACAGCAGGGTGTTGAGCACCGCGCGGTGGGTGATGACCACGCCCTTCGGGCGGCCGGTGGACCCGGAGGTGTACAGCACGTAGGCGACGTGCCCGGGGTCGACCGGAGCCGGCGCGGACGCCCTGGCCGGCCGCCTGCGCAGGGCCGCCACCGTGGCGGGATCGTCGAGCAGCACCGACGTCAGCCCGCCGGCCCGCGGGACGGCCCGCGCGGTGGTCGAGTCGGCCAGCAGGAGCGCCGGCTCGGCGTCCTCCAACACCTGCGCGATGCGGGCCGGGGGACTGTCCAGGTCCAGCGGCAGGAAACCGCCGCCGGCCTTGAGGACGGCGAGCACGGCCACCACCAGCTCCACCGAGCGGGGCAGGGCCAGCGCCACCAGGCGCTCAGGTCCGACACCCAGGGTGCGCAGGTGCCGGGCCAGCCGGTCGGCCCGCCGGTCGAGGTCGGCGTACGTCACCGTGCCGCCCTCCTCGACCAGCGCCACCGCCTGCGGGGTCCGTCCGGCCTGGGCGGCGACCAGGTCGTGGAGGGTGGCGTCGGGAACCGCCCGCGCGGTGTCGTTCCAGGGCCACCGCCCGGCGGCCCCGTGGCCGCCGGACCTCGTGGCGGCCTCCGGTCCGCCGCCGACGACCGCGGCCGGGGCGGACACCGGCTCGTCCGGCCGCTCGAGCAGCCGCTGGACCAGGTCGAGGTACGCCTCGGCGTGCCGGCGGATGGTGCTCTCGTCGAACAGGTCGGCGGCGTAGCCCATGGTCACCGTCATGCGGCCGTCCACGGCCACGACGTCGACCTCGAGCGGGGCCTTGGCGTGGTGACGGGCGGCGGGCCGCGCGGCGACGCCCAGCCCGGGCAGCTGCGGCACGGTCGCCGGCCGGTCGAGGTTGAACAGGCAGCGGTAGATCTCGGCGTGCCCGGCGGGCAGCCGGTCACGCACCGCCGCGATGGAGAAGCCGGGGTGCGAGTAGGCCTCGCCGAGGGCCCGCCGGGTCGCGGCCAGGTGCTCCCGGCCGGTGCGTCCCGGGGCCAGCCGGCTGCGTACCGGCAGCACCACGCTGCAGTTGCCGACCAGCCGGTCGTCGTCGCCGTCGTCGCGGCGGGCCACCGGGACGCCGACAACCAGGTCGTCCTGTCCGGTGATCCGGTGCAGCAGCCCGCTGATGGCGGCGAGCAGCAGGGTGAACGGGGTCACCGACAGGGCCCTGGCGCCGCGGCTGATCCGGTCGACGGCGTCCGCGTCCAGTTCGAGCCGGACCTGCCCGCCGCGGCCGTCGCGGGGGCCGCTCGCGGGCCGGTCGGTGGGCAGGCGCAGCGGCGGCGCCGGGCTGCGGAACTGCTCCCGCCAGTACGCGGTGTCCGCCTGACCGGCGGGACCGGCGGTGCGCTGCTCCTGCCGCCGTACGTGGTCCCGGTAGCGCGCCGGCGCGGGCAGCTCCGGCCGGGCGCCGGCCCGCCGGGCCTCGTACCAGCGCAGGATCTCGTCGACCAGCACGGCGAACGACCAGCCGTCCACGACGGTGTGGTGCACCGACAGGTGCAGCCGGTGGTGCTCGGGGCCGAGCCGGAGCAGAGCGGCCTTGACCAGGGGACCGGCCGCCAGGTCGAACACCTCGGCGGCCCGCGCGTCGCACCACGACCGGGCCTGCTCCTCGGCGGGCCCGGCGGCCGGGTCGGTGCAGTCGATCAGCGGCACGTCGGTGCGGGACCGCGGCAGCACCCGCTGGTGCGAACCGTCCGGGGCGAACACCGTCCGCAGGCTCTCGTGCCGGCCCACCACCTCGTCGACCGCCGCGGTCAGCGTGGCCGTGTCGAGCGGCCCGGTCAGGTCCAGCGTGAGGCCCTCGTTGTACGCCCGGGACTGCTCCGGGCCGAGCTGCGCCAGGAACCAGATCTCCCGCTGGGCCTCGGTGAGCGGGTACGGGTCAGCGCCGGCCGCCGGCTCCTCGCCGGCGCGGCGGAAGAAGCCCGCCGCCAGCATCTCCTCGGTGGTCGTCGAGATCGCGCCGATCACGTGTTCCACGTCGGCGTCGGTGTGCGCGGTGGACAGGAAGCAGTTGCGGCCCTCCCAGATGTAGACGCCCTTCTCCACGAGCAGGGTGTGGAAGATCTCGGCGGCCTCCGACGAGGGCGGTTCCTCCAGGAAGCGCAGCCGGAACAGCGACCCGAACCGGGCGACGCTGATCGCCACGCCCAGCTCGGCGAAGCGGGCGTCCACCCGTCGCGCCATGTCCTCGACGCGCTGGTTGAGCTGCTCCTGCAACTGCGGTCCGCGGCGCTTCAACTCCTTCAGCACCGCGTGGGCGGCGGCCAGGGAGAGCGGATGCTTGCAGAAGGTGCCCGTGTAGAAGGTCCGCACGGAGCTGGGGTACGGCCCGTCGGTGAACATCCAGGCGCCGCCGTCGACAGCGTCGAGGAAGCGGGCGTCGCCGGCCACCACCCCGATCGGCATGCCGCCGCCGACCACCTTGCCGTAGGTGGTCAGGTCGGCGCGGATGCCGAAGAGCGCCTGCGCCCCGCCGAGGTGACAGCGGAAGCCCGTGATGACCTCGTCGAAGACCAGCGGCACGTCCACCTCGCTGGTGAGCGCGCGCAGGCGCCGCAGGAACTCCACCGGCTGGATGTCGGGGCGGCGGCTCTGCACCGGTTCGACGAGCACCGCGGCCAGCTCGCCGGCCAGCTCCCGGATGGTGGCCAGCGAGGCCTCGTCGCCGTACGGCAGCACGACGACGTTACGGCTGATCTCCTCCGGCACGCCGGGCGCCAGCGGCACCGAGTGGCCCGAGGCCGCGTCCTGGCGGGCCAGGATCGGGTCGGCCGAGCCGTGGTACGCCCCGGCGAAGACCGCGATGCGGGTACGCCCGGTGACCGCGCGGGCGAGCCGGACGGCGACCATCACCGCCTCGGAGCCGGTGTTGCAGAACAGCGTCCGCTCCACGCCGGTCAGCTCGCGGATCAGTCCGGCGACGTCCGCGGTCAGCGGCGAGTGCGGCCCGAGCTGGATGCCCCGGGCGAGCTGCTCGCCGACCGCGGCCTGGATGAAGGGCTCGTTGTGGCCGAACAGGTTGACGCCGAAACCCATGGTCAGGTCGACGTACTCGTTGCCGTCGACGTCCCACAGCCGGGAGCCGGAGGACCGGCTGACCACCAGCGGGTACCGGATCTGCTTGAGGTTGAGGTACGGCTGCGGCGCGTGGCGGACGTCGGCGTGGTAGGCCCGCTCCCGGACGGCCTGTTCCAACGAGCCCTTCGTGCGGCGGCGGTACCGGTCCACCAGGTCGGCGGTGAACGCCTTCTGGGCCTCGGTCATCGGACCCGAGCGGCGCGGCACCGCCGGCTGGAAGGCGACGTACGCGTCCCGCGGCGCCAGGGGCACCGTACCGGCGGTCGGGGCGGCCTCGACCGCCGGCCGGTGCTGTGCCTGTGCCTGTGCCGGCGGCTGGGGCTGGGGCTGGGGCGCGACCGCCGGGGCGGGCAGCCCGGGCGGGGCGAACACCGGCTGGCCGACGCCGCCGCGCAGCAGCTCGTACGCCTGCCCCATCACGGTGGCGTGGATCTCCAGGAACCGGGCCACGGCGCCGGCGTCCGCCGGGGCGGACCCGGGCGCGGCCGCCACCGGCGCGCCGGTGGCGGCGGGTCCCGGGATGACCGGCGCGCCGGCCTGGACCTCGGCGACCGGGGCGCCGGCCTGGCCCTCGGCGACCGGCGCGCTGGCCTGGCCACCGGCGACCGGCGCGGCGACCGCGACCGCGGCGGGCGCCTCGGCGCCGATGTGCGCCGCCAGCCGGCCGATCGTGTCGATCTCCTCGAAGAGGCGACCGATGGGCACCGACACGCCGTAGGTCCGCTGCACGGTCTGCAGCAGCTGGAACAGAGTCATGGAATCGGCGCCGAGGTCGAGGAACGACGCGTCGGCATCGGGCGCGGTCGGGCTGCCCAGCAACGCGGCCAGCGTGTCCCCGAGCACGGTGACGATCTGGTCGTCGGCGGACGTGGACGGCACGGGGGTGCTACCTCCCAGCTCGACGGGGATGCTCTCCGGGGCGGATCGCACCGGGTGGGGAACCGGAACCGGCAGCCAGTGCCGGGACCGCTCGAAGGGGTACGTCGGCAACGCCACCCGGCGTCCGGGCCCGTCGGTGTGCAGCACGGTCCAGCCGATCTCCTGGCCCGCCACGTACAGCCGGGCCACTGCGTCGGCCAGGACCCGGTCGTCGTCCTGGCCGGTGAGCAGCGACGACGCCCACACCGCCGGGGCGACCACGCGGCGGCCCGCCCCGGACAGCACCTGTCCGGGACCGGTCTCCACGTACCGGGTGCAGCCGCGGGCCGCCAGGGTCCGCAGGCCGTCGACGAACCGGACGGTGTGCTCCAGGTGGCGCTCCCAGTAGTCGGCGCCGGGCACCGCGCCGGCTTCGAACACGGTGCCGTCCAGGTCGCTGACCAGCGGAATACGCGGCGCCCGGTAGGTGAGGGCCCGGGCCGCGACCGCGAAGGCCTCGCGGGCCGCGGACATGGTGGGGCCGTGGAAGGCGTGCCGGGCGGGCAGGTCGTGCGCGGTGACGCGCCGCGCCCGCAACGCGGCGCGCAGGGCGGCTATGCCCTCCGGCGGGCCGGACACGGTGGTCGTGGCGTCGGTGTTCACGGCCGCCACGGCCAGCCGGTCCCCGTCCGGATGCCCATCGATGATGCCGCGCACCGTCGCCTCGTCGGCGAAGGCGACCAGCATCGCGCCGGGTGGGGCGTGGTCCTGCACGGCGCGGCCCCGGGCGACGGCCAGCCGCGCGCCGTCGGCCGGCTCGAACACCCCGGCGACGCAGGCGGCGGCGAGCTGGCCGACGCTGTGGCCCAGCAGCAGGTCCGGGTGGACACCGGCATGCATCCACCAGCGGGCGAGGGCGTACTCGACGGCGAACAGCGCCGGTTGGGCGTACGCGGTCTGCTCCAGCAGGTGCCGCTCGCCGGCACCGGGGAAGAGCAGCGAGGTCAGCGGGACCGGCAGCAGCGACGCGACGGCCTCCGCGCACTCGTCGACCGCGTCCCGGAACACCGGGCTGCGGTCGTAGAGCCGCCGGCCCATGTCCGGGTACTGCGCGCCCTGCCCCGGGAACAGGAACGCCACGTTGCCCCGGTCGGCGCGGTCCACCACCCCGGTGTGCGCCCGCCGGCCGGGTTCGCCCCGGCCCACCGCGTCCAGCAGCGCCAGGGCGTCCTCGCGGTCGTCGACCACGAACGCCGCCCGGTGGGTGAAGTGGTTCCGGCCCGTCGCCGTGGTGCGGCAGACGTCGACGACGTCGAGGTCGGGTTCCGCGCGCAGCCGCGCGGCGTACCGCTGCGCCGTGGTCCGTAGCGCGTTGTCGCTGCGGGCGCTGAGGGTCAGCACCCGCGCCGGCGCGTCCGCCGCGGCGGCGGCACGGGGCGCGGGCTGCGGCGCCTCCTGCACGACGACGTGGGCGTTGGTGCCGCCGAACCCGAACGAGCTCACCCCGGCGGTCAGCCGTTCGCGCCGCCGTCGCCAGGGCCGGGAACCGGTCGGGATCTCGAAGCCGCCGTCGGCGGCGATCTCCGGATTGCGCCGACGCAGGTGCAGGTGGGCCGGCACGCGCCGGTGGCGCAGCATCAGGATGACCTTGATCAGGCCGGCCACGCCGGCGGCCGCCTCGGTGTGCCCGATGTTCGTCTTGACGGAGCCGAGCAGGAACGGTGCGTCCGGCTCGCGTCCCTCGGACAGCACGGCGGACAGCGCCCCGGTCTCGATCGGGTCACCGAGCGGGGTGCCGGTGCCGTGCGCCTCGACGTAGTCCACGTCCGCGGGCGCCACCCCGGCGTCGCGCAGGGCGTCCCGCAGGACCGCCTGCTGGGCGGTGCCGCTCGGCGCGGTCAGCCCGTTGCTGCGCCCGTCCTGGTTGATCGCGGAACCCCGAATCACCGCCAGGACCGGATCGCCGTCGCGCAGGGCGGCAGCGAGCGGCTTGAGCAGGACGAGGCCGCAGCCCTCGGCGCGTACGTAGCCGTCGGCCGAGGCGTCGAACGTCTTGCAGCGGCCGTCCGGGGCCATCATGCCGGCGGCGGTGAAGATCTCCGTCGCCTCCGACGCGAGCACCAGGTTGACCCCGCCGGCCAGGGCGGTGGTGCACTCGCCCGCCCGCAGGCTCCGGCAGGCCAGGTGGACGGCGGTCAGGGACGACGAGCAGGCGGTGTCGACCGCCAGGCTGGGACCGTGCAGGTCGAGGACGTAGGAGAGCCGGTTGGCGGCGATGCTCAGGGCCTGACCGGTGGCGCTGTGCCGGCCGAGCAGGCCGTTGTCCGACGTCTGGAGCCGGCCGTAGTCGCTGCCGCTGATGCCGACGAAGACGCCGGTGCGGCTGCCGGCCAGGTCCGCCGGGGGGACGCCCGCGCTCTCGATCGCCTCCCACGCCACCTCCAGCAGCAGCCGCTGCTGCGGATCCAGGTACGCGGCCTCGGCGGCGGAGATGCCGAAGAACGCCGGGTCGAACAGGTCTACCGTGTCGAGCAACCGCTGCGGCACCGGCCCCAGCGCCTGCCGGCCGGCGGGAGTGGACTCGCCGGCCGGCCGGCCCTCGTCCAGCAGCCGCCAGAACTCCTCCGGGCCCTCGGCCCCGGGAAACCGGCAGCTGAGACCGATGACCGCGACGGCCTGGTCAGCCGGCCCGTCATGGCCGGCCGCTGCGGCCTCGCCCCGCCGCGGTCGCCGGGATCCGGCCGCCCGCCCCGTGGCGACGTCGCCCGGTGCCGGCTCGCCGGGCCCGTCCGCCTCGTCGGCCCGCCCCGTCGCGGTGCCGCCCGGCACCGGTTCGCCGTTGCCGTCCGCCGCCGGCCCGACCAGGTGCCGGCTGAGCGCCCGCGCGGTCGGATGGTTCCAGAAGATGGTCGGGGACAGCGTTCGCCCGAGCAGCGCCTCCAGGTCCCCGACGAGGGACAGCGCGTCCCGTGAGGACATGCCGAGGTCCGCGAGGACCGCGTCCGGCGTGACGGCGTCGGAGGGCAGACCGAGTTGTTCGGCGACCCGCCGGACGATCCACCGTTCCACGTCGCCGGCGCTGGCGGTGCCCTCACTCTTCGCTGCCCCGGCAGCCGGCCGATCGCTGGATCCCCGCAAGGCTCACCTCTCGTGGCGTCTTTCCATGGCCCCACTCGAACTGAGCGCGGACTTACGGGGAGTGACCGTCGCACGGTGAGAGGACGCGATCAACCGGTCCAATCGGGGCGCTCCGATTGGCGAGGTCCATCAGGCTATGGGCCGTTCGGCGGGCTGCGGCTGGCCCGAACGGCCACTCCGGAGACGCGGGACGACTCGGTCCCGGGGACGTGGGTGGCTCCGGCTGGCCCCGCCATGCCGGCGACATGGCGGGGCCAGCCGATCACTCTTCCGGGACGCGTCGAGCCGGCTGTGGGTACGGATCCGACCCGGATGGTCGCGGGGAAGGGTGTGGTTGAGACCGTGAAGTGAGCGTTAACACGTACGCGTGTGAGCGCCAACATACGCACGGATCCCGATCATGTCAACGCTTCTGCCTGCGGCGACATCTGCCGTTGACAAAAGAAGGACATCAGGGGTTGACGTGGCCGGATGTTAGCGCTCACACTTCTGCGTCAGATGGGCTGCGAAGCCGGGGACCGGTCGCACGGGAGGGCCCACATGGCGTCAGAAAGTTGGAGGAAGTTCGATGTCGAAGAAGTTCCTCGCGGCCGTCGCCGGCGTGGTGCTGGCCGCCGGCCTGGTCGGGTGCGGTGGTGATCTCCGACCGGATGACGGTGTTGCGCAACGGCCGTCTGGTGGGGGAGTACCACACCGCCGAGCTCAGCCGGCTCGAGTTGGTCTCGCTCATGATCGGACGGGAGTTCGGCGCCTTGGCGGAGGTGGAGCGGCTCGCCGAACAGGCCGGCGAGGAAGCCGCCACCGTTCCCGTGCTGCGGGCCACCGGAATCGGCCGCAAGGGCTCGGTCGCGCCGCTCGACCTGCAGATCAACCGGGGTGAGGTGGTGGGCCTGGCCGGACTTTTCGGCTCCGGCCGCACCGAGCTTGCGCGGCTGCTCTTCGGGGCGGATCGCCCGGACAGCGGCCAGGTGACCGTCGACGGCAAGGTGGTGCACCTGCGCAATCCCCGCGCCGCCATCGCCGCCGGGATCGCCTTCTGCTCGGAGGGCCGCAAGGGCGAGGGCGTGGTGGCCGACCTCAGCATCCGCGACAACCTGATCCTGGCCATGCAGGCCGCCAACGGCTGGGCCCGACCCATTTCCCGCAAGGTCAAGGACCAACTGGTCGAGAAGTGGATCAAGACGCTGGACATCAGGCCGGCGAACCCCGACGCGCTCGTCGGCAAGCTGTCCGGCGGCAACCAGCAGAAGGTGCTGCTCGCCCGCTGGCTGGTCACCGAGCCGAAGTTGCTCATCCTCGACGAGCCCACCCGCGGCATCGACATCGGGGCCAAGACCCAGATCCAGAAGCTCGTCGCCGAACTCGCCCAGGAAGGCATGGCCGTGGTCTACATCTCCGCCGAGCTCGAAGAGGTCGTGCGCCTGAGCCACCGCGTCGTGGTGATGAAGGACCGAGCAAAGATCGCCGAGCTCGACCAGCATGCGACGGTGGACGACATCATGCGGCTCATCGCCCACGTGGACGAGCGCTCCGAGGCGGTGGCGGCATGACCTCCACCCGCCCCCTGGAACGGTTCCGCGACAGCGGGCTGCTGTGGCCCCTGGTGGCCCTCGTGGTGCTGCTCGCGGCCAACGCGGTGGTGCGGCCGTCGTTCCTGGCGCTGCGGATCCAGGACGGCCACCTCTACGGCAGCCTCGTCGACATCCTCAAGAACGGCGCGCCGACCATGCTCATCGCGCTCGGCATGTGCCTGGTCATCGCCACGCGGGGGATCGACCTGTCGGTCGGCGCGGTCGTCGCGATCGCCGGCGCGGTCACCTGTTCCCACATCGCCGGGGCCGCCGCTCCCGACGGCGTCGGGGCTGCCCTGACCGGCATGGGGATCGCGCTGGCACTGTGCGCCGTCCTCGGCCTGTGGAACGGCTTCCTCGTCGCCGCGCTCAACATCCAGCCGATCATCGCGACGCTCGTGCTGATGATGGCCGGGCGGGGCATCGCGATGCTCATCACCGACGGCCAGATCATCACCGTACGGAATCCGGCGTTCCGCACGGTCGGCGCCGGCTTCCTGGTGCTGCCCGTGTCGATCCTCATCGCCGTCGCCGTGTTCGCGTTCGTCGCCCTCGTGACCAGGAAGACGGCCCTGGGCCTGCTCATCGAGTCCGTCGGCGTCAACCCCGAGGCCAGCCGGCTCGCCGGCCTGCGGGCGGGCACCATCCGGTGCACCGTCTACGTGTTCGCCGCGGTCTGCGCGGGCGTCGCGGGCCTGATGATCAGCTCGAACGTCAGTGCCGCCGACGCCAACAACGCCGGCCTCTGGATCGAGATGGACGCGATCCTGGCCGTGGTGATCGGTGGCACCTCGCTGGCCGGCGGCCGCTACAGCCTCACCGGCACGCTGGTCGGCGCGCTGATCATCCAGACGCTCACCACGACGGTCTACAGCATGGGCATCGCGCCCGAGATCACGCTCGTCTTCAAGGCCGTCGTCGTCATCGCCGTGTGCCTCCTGCAGGCACCCAAGGCGCGGGCCGCCCTGCTGCGCCGCACCCGGCGACGGCACGCGCCCCCGAATCCCGACGCCGAGCCCGCGGCCCGACCGAACCCGCGGAACCAGACCCCGATGATGGTGGAGAAGGTGGCCCAGCCATGACGACCTCAGCAACGCCCGTCAAGGGCAGGGTCCCGCTCGGGGCGCTTTCGGGCCGGCGGTCGATTCCCGGCCGGGTCGTCCCGGTGGTCGCCACGTTCGTGCTGTTCGTGCTCCTCTTCGGGGTCGGCACCGCCCGCTACGACGGGTTCCTGTCCGGTCAGGTCGTGGCCAACCTGTTCATCGACAACGCCTTCCTCATCGTCCTGGCCGTCGGCATGACCTTCGTCATCATCACGGGGGGCATCGACCTGTCGGTGGGCGCGGTGGTGGCGCTGTCCACGATGGTGGCCGCCGCCGGTCTGCGGGCCGGGCTTCCGGCGCCGCTCGTGGTGCTGCTGGTGCTGGCCATGGGATCGACGTTCGGCCTGCTCATGGGCCTGGTCATCCACCACTTCGAGATCCAGCCGTTCATCGTCACACTGGCCGGCTTGTTCCTCGCCCGGGGACTGTGCTTCGTCGTCGGCGTGGAGTCGATCTCGATCAAGGGCCAGGCCTTCCGCACCTTCGCCACCGCCGCGATCCCGCTGTCCGGCACCGTCTCGATCACCTGGAGCGTGGTGATCGCCCTGGCCGTCGTGGCGGTGGCCGTCTGGGTCCTGCACCGCACCCGGTTCGGACGTACGGCGTACGCGGTCGGCGGCAACGAGAACTCGGCGATGCTCATGGGCCTGCCGGTCGCCAGGGTCAAGGTCGGCGTCTACGTCATCAGCGGCCTTTGTTCCGCGATCGCCGGGCTCCTGTTCGCCCTCTACATGCTCTCCGGCTACGGCCTGCACGCCGTCGGCATGGAACTGGACGCCATCGCCTCCGCCGTCATCGGGGGCACGCTGCTCTCCGGAGGCGTCGGTTACCTCCTCGGCTCGCTGCTCGGCGTCCTCGTCCCGGGTGTCATCCAGACACTGATCTCGTTCCAAGGCACGCTGAGTTCATGGTGAACAAAGATCGCGATCGGAACCCTGCTGCTCCTCTTCATCGTGATGCAGCGGGTCTTCATGCGGAGGCGGCCGTGACGGCGGCCGCGGCCAAGGCGCCGGTGATGGCCGACGTCGCCCGTCTGGCGGGCGTGTCGCACCAGACGGTGTCCCGGGTGATCAACGGGTCGCCCAGCATCAAGCCGGAGACGCGGGAACGGGTGCTCCAGGCCATCGAACGGCTCGGCTACCGTCCCAACACCGCCGCCCGCGCGCTGGTGCGCGGCCGCTCCGGGATCATCGGCATCATCGGTACCGCCCGGACGCTGTTCGGCCCGACCAGCATCCACCGGAGCGTCGAGGACGCGGCCCGCGCCGCCGGCTACTTCGCCACCTCGGTGAACCTCTCCGAGGTGACCCGGCGGGCGCTCAGCGACGCCACCGAGCACCTCATGCGTGTCGGCGTGGAGGGCATCGTCATGATCGCCGGGCACGACGAGGCGCTCGAGATGGTGCGTACGCAGCGCTCCCAGGTCCCGTTCGTGGTGGTGGAGGGGGACCTGTCGAAGGCGTCCCGCACCGTCGGGGTGGACCAGGTGCTCGGCGCCCGAATGGCCACCGAGCACCTGCTGGGACTCGGACACCGCGAGATCGTGCACGTGAGCGGTCCGCTCAACTGGGCGGAGGCCCGCGCCCGGGTCGAGGGCTGGCGCCTGGCGATGAGCGCGGCGGGCCTGCGCCCGGCCGAGCCGGTTCGGGGCGACTGGAGCTCCGAGAGCGGGTACGTCGCCGGGCTGCGGATCAGCGCAATGCCCGAGACGACCGCGGTGTTCGCCGCCAACGACCAGATGGCGATCGGGGTGCTCCGCGCACTGCACGAGTCCGGCCGGAGGGTGCCGGAGGACATCTCCGTCGTCGGGTTCGACGACGTCCCCGAGGCGCCCTACCTCATCCCGCCGCTGACCACGATCCAGCAGGACTTCGACGCCGTCGGTCGCCGGGCGATCGAGGTCGTCACGCAGGCGATCCAGGGCGGGGAACTCCAGCCCTCGCCGTTGGTCACCCCCAAGCTCGTGGTGCGTGGGAGCACCGCGCCACCGACAAGGACCAGCACATGAGCAACGACAGGTACGTGGTGGGCGTCGACTTCGGCACCCTGTCGGGCCGGGCCCTCGTGGTCCGGGTCTCCGACGGCGCCGAGCTGGGCTCGGCCGTGCACGAGTACCCGCACGCCGTGCTGACCGACGCCCTCCCCTCCGGCCCGGCGCTGCCCCCTGAGTGGGCACTGCAGGTGCCCCAGGACTACCGCGAGGTCCTGCAGGTGGCGGTGCCGTCGGCGGTACGGCGGGCGGGGATCGACCCGGCCGACGTCATCGGTATCGCCACCGACTTCACCGCCTGCACCGTGCTGCCGACCACGGCCGACGGCACGCCGCTGTGCGAGCTGCCGGCGTACGCCCACCGGCCGCACTCCTACGTCAAGCTGTGGCGGCACCACGCCGCCCAGGGACAGGCCGACCGCATCAACGAGCTGGCCCGCCGCCGCGGGGAGGCATGGCTGCCGCGCTACGGCGGGCTGATCTCCTCGGAGTGGGAGTTCGCCAAGGCGCTGCAGGTCCTCGAAGAGGATCCCGAGGTGTACGCCGCGACCGAACGCTGGGTGGAGGCCGCGGACTGGATCGTGTGGCAGCTGTGCGGCAGGTACGTCCGCAACGCGTGCACCGCCGGCTACAAGGGCATCCTCCAGGACGGGACGTACCCCACCCCGGAGTTCCTCGCCGCGCTCAACCCCGGCTTCGCGCGCTTCGTCGTCGACAAGCTTGAGCACCCGATCGGCCAGCTCGGTGAGGCGGCCGGCCGGCTCACCGCGCAGGCGGCCGCCTGGACGGGCCTGCCCGAGGGCATCGCGGTGGCCGTCGGCAACGTCGACGCCCACGTCACCGCGCCCGCGGCCCAGGCCACCGAGCCCGGCCAGCTGGTGGCGATCATGGGCACCTCCACCTGCCACGTCATGTCCAGCACCGTGCTGCGCGAGGTGCCGGGCATGTGCGGCGTCGTGGACGGTGGGATCATCCCCGGGCTCTGGGGCTACGAGGCCGGCCAGTCCGGGGTGGGCGACATCTTCGGTTGGTTCACCCGCACGGGCGTGCCCGCGGCGTACGCGGCCGAGGCGCAGGAGCGCGGCTTCTCGGTGCACGAACTGCTCACCGAGCGGGCCGCCGGCCAGGCGGTGGGTGAGCACGGGCTCATCGCCCTCGACTGGCACAGCGGCAACCGGTCGGTCCTCGTCGACCACGAGCTGTCCGGGGTCGTCGTCGGGCAGACGCTGGCGACCCGCCCGGAGGACACCTACCGCGCGCTGCTCGAGGCCACCGCATTCGGCACCCGGGTCATCCTCGAGACGTTCCGGGACAGCGGCGTACCGGTCGAAGAGCTCATCGTCGCCGGCGGCCTGACCAAAAACCGCCTGCTCATGCAGATCTACGCCGACGTGACCCGGATGCCACTGTCGGTCCTCGGTTCCGAGCAGGGGCCCGCGCTCGGCTCGGCGATCCACGCCGCGGTCGCCGCCGGCGCCCACCCCGGCATCACGACCGCGGCCAAGGCCATGGGCCGGGTCACCCGCGCCGCGTACCTGCCCGACGAGGAACGAGCAGCGGCCTACGACGCACTGTTCGCCGAGTACCTGGCGCTCCACGACTACTTCGGCCGGGGTGCGAACCCGGTCATGAAGCGACTCAAGGAGATCCGCCGTTCCGCGATGGCCGCCGCCGGCCGGAAGGAGAGCTGACCGTGACCGTTCTGACCGACGTCGACGCGACGATCCGGCACCTGCGCGAGGAGGTGTGCCGGCTGCACGTCGAGCTGACGCACTACGAGCTCGTGGTGTGGACCGCCGGCAACGTGTCGGCCCGTGTGCCCGACCGCGACCTCATGGTCATCAAGCCCAGCGGCGTGCCGTACGACCAGCTCACCCCGGACAACATGGTCGTCTGCGACCTGTCCGGCCGGGTCGTCGACGGCAACCGCGCGCCGTCGTCCGACACCGACGCCCAGGCGTACGTCTACCGCCACATGCCGCACGTCGGCGGTGTCGTGCACACCCACTCGACCTACGCCACCGCCTGGGCATCGCGCGGGGAACCCATCCCGTGCGTGCTGACGATGATGGCCGACGAGTTCGGTGGCGACATCCCCGTCGGCCCGTTCGCGCTCATCGGCGACGACTCCATCGGGCGCGGGATCGTCCAGACCCTCTCGCAGAGCCGCTCGCCGGCGGTACTCATGCGTAACCACGGCGTCTTCAGCATCGGACCGACGGCCCGGGCAGCGGTCAAGGCCGCCGTCATGTGTGAGGACGTGGCCCGCACCGTCCACATCGCCCGGCAACTGGGCCAGCCGCTGCCCATCGCCGAGCACGAGATCGACTCGCTCTACGACCGCTACCAGAACGTCTACGGGCAGCGCTGACCCGCCCGAGCCACCCGAGGAGACCACCCATGCCCGCTGACCCCCAGAACGCCCCCGAGCTGTGGTTCCTGACCGGCAGCCAGCACCTGTACGGCGAGGACACCCTGCGCCAGGTGGCTGAGCAGTCGCAGGCCATCGCCAAGCAGCTCGACGCCAGCGGCCTGCTGCCCGCCAAGGTGGTCTGGCAGCCGGTCCTCGCCGACCCGGCTGCCATCCACGCCCGGGTGCTGGAGGCAAACGCGGCGACGCGCTGCATCGGCGTCATCACCTGGATGCACACGTTCTCCCCGGCGAAGATGTGGATCGCGGGCATGGACGCCCTGCGCAAGCCGATGCTGCACCTGCACACCCAGGCCGGCGCGGAACTTCCCTGGTCCACCATCGACATGGACTTCATGAACCTCAACCAGGCAGCCCACGGCGACCGCGAGTTCGGCTACCTCACCGCCCGGCTCGGCGTGGCCCGCAAGGTCGTCGCCGGGCACGTCAGCAACCCCGTCGTGGTGGAGCGGGTCGCCGCCTGGGCGCGCGCCGCCCTCGGCGCGCACGAGCTGCGGACGCTACGGTTGGCCCGGTTCGGCGACAACATGCGCGACGTGGCCGTCACCGAAGGGGACAAGGTCGAGGCGCAGTTGCGGTTCGGGGTCTCCGTCAACACGTACGGCGTGAACGACCTGGTAAAGGTCGTCGACGACATCCCCGACGCGGAGATCGACGACCTGGTCGAGCAGTACCTCGACGCCTACGACGTGGCGGCCGAGCTGTGCCCGGGCGGGGACCGCCACGAGTCCCTGCGCTACGGCGCCCGGATCGAGGCGGGCCTGCGGGCCTTCCTCTCCGACGGCGGCTTCCAGGCGTTCACGACCAACTTCGAGGACCTCGGCGGCCTGCGCCAGCTTCCCGGCCTCGCCGTGCAGCGGCTGATGGCCGATGGTTACGGCTTCGGCGGCGAGGGCGACTGGAAGACCTCGGTCATGCTCCGCACCACCAAGGTCATGGAAGCCGGCCGTCCCGGCGGCACGAGCTTCATGGAGGACTACACCTACCACCTGGTGCCCGGGCAGGAGAAGATCCTCGGCGCCCACATGCTCGAGGTCTGCCCCAGCATCGCCGGACGCAGGCCGACCCTCGAGATCCACCCCCTCGGCATCGGCAACCGGGAGGACCCGGTGCGCCTGCGCTTCACTGCCGCCCCCGGCCCCGCCGTGGTGGTGGGCATCAGCGACCTGGGAGACCGCTTCCGCCTCACCCTCAACGAGGTCGACGTCGTCGAGCCCGACGAGGCACTGCCCAGGCTTCCGGTCGCGTGCGCCCTGTGGGAGCCGCGACCCACCCTGTCGACCTCGGCCGAGTGCTGGCTGCTCGCCGGCGGCCCGCACCACACCGTCCTGTCGAAGGCGGTCGGCACGCCGGAGTTCCGCGAACTGGCCGAGATGCTGCGTACGGAGCTCGTGGTCATCGACGCGGACGCCACGCCGGAGAGGCTCCAGCGGGAACTCCGGTGGAGCGGCGCCTACCACCGCCTTGCCGCGCGGCTGTAACCCCACCGCGACACCGTCACCCACGACCACCGTCGAGCCGCCCAGGCTCGCACGGGCGACCCGTCATGCCATTCGCACCCGGAAACCCCCGCCCTGAAAGGAGTTCCACATGCCATGATCACAGCGCCGGTTCCTCACCCGGCGGCGCGGACTACTCGCCGCGGCGCTCGCCGCGACCGTCACCTCCACCCTGGCCGGCCTGCCGGCCAGGGGAGAGCCCGTCGCCGAGCGGGAGCAGCAGGTCGACCTGGCACCGCTGGCCAGGCCGTTCGTCATGCCCGGCTTCAAGGAGCAGGAGTTCAACGGCGCGATCTTCGTCGGCGAGGGCGAGACCCGGTTCTCGGTGTCGGTCGACCTGCTGACCAAGGACAACAAGATCGTCCACGAGAACATGGTGCCGAACATCCGGCGCATCGGACCGATCGCCACCGACGGCTCCTACTACGAGATCGAGCTCAGCACCGACGACCGGGTCCTCACCGCCGAGAAGATCGGCGGCCTGCAGGCCACCCTCGACCACCCCGAGAGCTGGGACGCCCGGGACGTGGAGGCGGCCCGGACCCAGCTGCCGGCCCTCCAGGCCCGCTACGAGCAAGTCCAGCGGGACCGCCGCAACATCGTCATCCGGTTCGCCCGGGTCGGGCAGACCGAACTCGTCGGCTCGGTGACCGCGCTCGACGACGACACCACCGTGTTCCTCGACGCGAGCGCGCCCTGGTCGGAGCCCAGCCGGTACGTCGTCGCGGGCGAGCGGGCCATGGCGGGCACCACCACCGGGCTCACCGACCCCGGTAGGCAGGCGCACCTGCGCGTCGACACCAGCGCGCCCGCCGACAGCAGCGCGTCGTACGCCTCGCTGAAGGACATGCTCAACGCGATGGTGGGCAAGAGCGCCGCGACCGGTGAGGGCGCGGCAGCCATGCGGTGGGAGCTCGACCGCGACGAGACGGTCACCTTCACCGCTCGCATGGGCGACGCGGCGCTCCCGGCCTCGCCGCGGTCCCAGGACGAGGCGCTCGCCATCCTGGCGCAGGCCCGGGGCCGGGTGAACGACGGAAGCGTCGACGGTGGCGGCCGGGTCGGCCAGACGACGACGTACATGCGTGACGCCATGGCGCTCAACGCCAACTACGACGAGAAGTTCAACCGCGCTTCGTGATGTGGGGCCTCGGCGGTGGCGGCGACGACATTTTCAAGGGGTGGGACTCGGCCTGGGACGGGATCACCGCCCTGAGCCTCGACCCGGCGCTCGCGCTGGACCACATCCGGGACTTCTACGACCAGGGCGGGCCCCGGTACGACCAGCTGCACGCCGGCCCGATGCACGCCTACCTCGCCTGGCGGGCCTACACCCGCACCGGCGACCGCAGCATCCTTGACCTGGTCTACCCGGTGATGGTGCCCTACATCGACCGGACGAAGGAGTTCGACACCGACGGCGACGGCCTGCTCGAGACCCCCTGGGCGGGCGCGCGGATCGGCGGCCGCGGCAACCACCTCGGCCTCGACGACAGCCCGCAGTACTGGAATGCCATCCAGGTCCCGACCGACGGCAGCGACAACCGGGACAACACCAACCTGACCGACGTCGCCCTCAACTCGTACTACGGACTCCTCGCCGATACCCTCTCAGAGATGGCGGGGGCGCTCGGGAAGGACGCCGACCGGGCGGGCTGGCCACCCCGGACCGTGCCGAGACCCTGGTCCGTGACCACCTGCTCAACCCCGACGAGTTCTGGGGTGAGTACGCCATCCCGAGCGTGGCCCGCAACGACCCGGCGTACTGCAACGCCGGAAAGACCCACGAGGAGACGCCGGCCTACCGCTACTTCCAGAAGCACAACGAGGAGGACGCGTGCGAGGAGTGGCAGGGCGCGGTGTGGCCGCCGATGAACGCCACGGTCTACGACGGCCTCAAGCGGTACGGCTTCGACGAGCCGGCCGCGGAACTGGCCACGAAGAGCAGCGACCTGTGGTTGTCCACCTGGCAGGAGCTGGGCTGGTTCCCCGAGCACTGGGACGCCGAGCCGGGCCAGGTCATCAACGGCGCCGCGACCGACACCGCGTGGCGTACGTACAGCTGGTCGAACCTGATGCCGCTCATGGGTACGCAGGAGCTGATCGCCGACGAGCCGTGGGGTGACCCGCGCGGCATGCGCTTCGGGACGCTGGGCCTGCCGGGCACCAACTCGGTCAACGAGGTGCCGCTGCACGGGCACCGCTACCAGGTGGTGGCTGGACCCGAGTCGACGGTGGTCCACCAGGACGGCCGCCCGCTGTTCACGGCCCGTGGGGCGCGGGTCGTCGTACGGGACTTCGTCGTCGCGGGCGGCACCGCGACGTTCACCGTCAAGGCGGACGGCGCAGCCACCAT
This sequence comes from Micromonospora sp. B11E3, assembly GCF_039871625.1. Classification (NCBI taxonomy): domain Bacteria; kingdom Bacillati; phylum Actinomycetota; class Actinomycetes; order Micromonosporales; family Micromonosporaceae; genus Micromonospora; species Micromonospora sp. B11E3. Next base: position 60,748 of record NZ_JBDPMC010000036.1, read on the forward strand.
CAGTGTCTTCGGCGACGGCGGCGGAAAGCCCCGCACCGTTGCGGTGCCGGCGGGCACCACCCAGGTGCGGCTCTGACCCGGGGCGGGTTCGGGCGGCGTTCCGCGACACTGCCCGAACCCGCCGCATCCAACACGGTCAAACCCTGACGCCAGGGCAGCTCGGAGCCCTCGTCCCGCGACGTCCGGCGTACCCGACGGAGGAAGCGCAACGATGAACAGCTACGTGGGACTGGGCAGGCGGGGATTCCTCGGTGGTCTCCTCGGCGCCGGCCTGGCGGCGGGGCTCGGCGGGCTGCCGGCGTACGCCGAGACGGCCGGTGCCGGGCTGCCGCCGCTGGCGGCCCTGCCCCTCGACCGGGTTCGGCTCCTGGACAGCAGGTTCCTGGCCAACATGCGTCGGACGACGGCGTACCTGCGGGACGTCGATCTGGACCGGCTGCTGCACACCTTCCGGCTCACGGCCGGCCTGCCGAGCACCGCCCAACCGTGCGGCGGCTGGGAGGCGCCGAACGTGCAGCTGCGCGGGCACACCACCGGCCACCTGCTCAGCGGCCTCGCCCTGGCCGCCGCGAACACTGGCGACGCCGAGCTGGCGGCGAAGGGTGCACGGCTGGTGGCCGCCCTCGCGGAGTGCCAGGTGGCGGCGACCGACGCCGGTTTCACCCCGGGCTACCTGTCCGCCTTCCCCGAAAAGGCGTTCGACGACCTCGAGGCCGGCAAGAACGTGTGGTACACGATCCACAAGATCATGGCCGGGCTGCTGGACCAGCATGTCCTGCTCGGCAACGAACAGGCCCTCACGGTCCTGCTCGGCATGGTGGAGTGGGTGGACACCCGCACGTCGCGGTTGTCCCGGGACGCGCTGCAGAAGGTCCTGCACACGGAGTTCGGCGGCATGAAGGAGGTGCTGGCCAACCTGTGGTTCGTCACCAGGGACGACCGGCACCTGGAACTCGCCGCCCGGTTCGACCACGACGAGATCTTCGGGCCGCTCTCCGAGCGCCGTAACACCCTGGCGGGCCGGCACGCGAACACCGACATCGCCAAGGTCGTGGGCGCCGCGGCACAGTGGGAGGCGACCGGCGAGGAGCGCTACCGCACCATCGCGACCTACTTCTGGGACCAGGTCGTGCAGCACCACACGTACGTGATCGGCGGCAACAGCAACGCCGAGTTCTTCGGCCCGCCCGACCAGATCGTGAGCCAGTTGGGCGAGAACACCTGCGAGAACTGCAACAGCTACAACATGCTCAAGCTCTCCCGGCAGCTCTTTCGCAACGACCCGGACCGCGCCACGTACATGGACTACTACGAGTGGACGCTGCTCAACCAGATGTTCGGTGAGCAGGACCCGGATTCCGCGAACGGGTTCGTCACGTACTACACCGGCCTGTCCAACACCGCCCGCCGGAAGGGCAAGGAAGGGCTGGTCGCCGACCCGGAGACCTACAGCAGCGACTACGGCAACTTCTCCTGCGACCACGGCACCGCCCTGGAGACCCAGGTGAAGTTTGCCGACAGCATCTACTTCACCCGCGGTGACGTGCTGTGGGTGAACCTGTTCGTGCCGTCCGAACTGGACTGGCGGGAGCGGGGGCTGCGGCTGAGGCTGCGGACGGAGTACCCGTACGACCCCACGGTGCGGCTCACCGTCGACCGCGGCGGCGACGCCGAGATCCGGGTACGCGTCCCGGCGTGGACGGAACGCGCCGGGCAGCCCCCCGCGCTCAGGGTGAACGGCCGCTCCGTCGGCGTGGTCTGCCGGCCGGGCACGTACGTCGCGGTCCGCCGCACCTGGGCGGCCGGGGACGTCGTGGAGCTGTCGCTGCCGATGGCCCCGGTCTGGCTGTCGGCGCCCGACAACCCGGCGGTGCACGCCCTGACGCACGGCCCGCTGGTGCTCGCCGGACGGTACGGCGACACCCTGCCCGCCACGCTCCCGACGATCGAGCCGTCCTCGCTGACGCGCGTGCCCGGCACGTCGGACTTCACGGCCCTCGCCGACGGGCGGCGCGTGCGGCTGAGCCCGTTCCTGGACGTGCACCACGAGCACTACAACGTCTACTGGGCCGTGCGGCCCGTACGGCCGGCACCCAAGCTGGTGGCCCGGTACGCGTTCGACGACGGCGCGGGAAGGCTGGTCGACTCCGCCGGACGCTGGGCCGACGCGGCGCTTGCGGGCGGCGCCTCGCTCGTCGGCCGGGACGGTGGTGGCGCGGTGGCCCTCGACGGGCAGGGCGGGCACGTCGTCCTTCCCGCGGGCCTGCTCGCCAACCTGACGGAACTGACCGTGTCCGTCTGGGCCCGCCTGGAGTCCGTCGCCAACTCCGCACGCGTCTTCGACCTCGGATCGAACACCCAGACGTACATGTTCCTGACCCCCCGGACCGGTCGGGGCACCGCGCGGTTCGCCATGAAGCTGGGGGGCATGGAAACCGAGGACTTCGTCGACGCGGACCGACCGCTGCCGACCGGGATGTGGACCCACGTGGCCGTCACGGTGGCGCGGGGCGCGGCCCGGCTGTACCTCGACGGCGAGCAGGTGGGGGTCAACGAGCAGTTGGTGATGTCGCCGCTGGTGCTCGGCGCCACGCAGCAGAACTTCCTGGGCCGTTCCCAGAACGCCAAGCACCCCTGGCTGCATGGGGCGGTCGACGACTTCCGGCTCTACGGGGTCGCACTCGGCGCCGGGGACGTCGCCGCCCTGCACGCCGGCACCTTCGACCGTTACGAGTGACGGAGGCTGATGCAGAAAACGCCTGGTGGCCTCCTCGGCGAACTCGAAGAGGCCACCAGGCTGTCAGTTCGAGGGCGGGGCAGAGTGAGCGTTGCCGGTGGCTCACCGTACGGTCTGCGCGCCGTCGACAGTCCGGGGCGCGGTGTCCCGGGCCCAGCGCAGGAGCGCGGTGAACACCAGCGCGGAGGTCACCGCGCCGCCCGCCAGGCGTACCCAGTGCCCGGCGACGAACTCCTCGGCGACCTGGCGCAGGTACTCGGGGGAGTGCGTGCCCACCGGGTCGACGAACATGATCTCGTTGCGTGGCCAGAAGAACACCACCGAGAAGAGGAACTCGCAGGCGACGAACGTCGCGGCGGCTCCGACGATCCACCACCGCAGCCGGCGGTTCCGCCACGTCAGCACCGTCGCGGTGAGGCTGCCGAGGACCACCGTCGCCCCGAGCGGCGGGAAGTAGTCGCTCGGCCCACCCGCGACCATGAACTCGCGGGCACGGTGCAACGACTCCGGCGCGTCGCCGAAGATGTTCGGGTAGAGCATCACGGTCTCGGCGGCGACACCGCCGAACGACAGCATCGACGCCCAGACCAGAACGATGAGTACGGTCCAGGTCAGCCTGGTGCGAGACATCTCGATGTCCTCCGGGGTCCGTCGCGCCGTCCCGGCGCGGTGCATGGGGTCGCCGTCGACGCTAGGTCGGCCGGCGGGAGCGGTCTGCCGCCCGACCGCGCGAATCGGGATCGCTTCTCGACGTAGTCCCCGCCGCGAATCTGACGCCTCTCGGCGACCGCGGGCTCGCCCCGCGCCGTTCTACCCTCGTCAACGTGCCGCCCACCCGACCCACCCGTACCGACCTGCTGCTCGCCGCCGCCACCTTCGGCCTGGTCGCGGCGGCCGTGGCCACCGACGACGCGCCGGCCCGCGCGCCGCTCGCCTACGGTTTCGCGGTCGGGTTCGGCGCGCTGGCGCTGCTCAGCCGGGAATGGCCCGTGCCCGCGCTGCTGGCGACCGCCCTCGGCATCGTCGGGTACTACGCGCTGGACCTCCCGCCGATCGGTCTGGCCGCTCCGGCCGCCGCCGCCCTGTACGGTGCCGCGGAGCGGGGCCGGGTGGCGCCGGCCGCGGTCGTCGGCGGGTGCCTGCTGGCGCTGTCGGTGGGCGTACGGCTGGTGGAGGGCGACGACGTCTCCGTCGTCGTGGGTGTCGACCTCGGTTCCCAGGCGGCGCTGATGCTCGCGGTCATCGCCCTCGGCGACGCGGTCCACAGCAGGCGGTCGCTGCGGGCCGAGATGGCCCGCCGGGCCGCGGCGGCGGCGGAGGAGCACCGCAGGGAGGCCGCCCTGCAGGTCGAGGCGGAGCGGCTCCGGATCGCCCGAGAGGTGCACGACACCCTCGGGCACACGATGTCGGTCGTCACGCTGCAGTCGGCCGTGGCGGAAGAGGCGCTCGCGGACGGCGCCTCCGAGCATGCCAGGGCCGCCCTTGCGGCGATCCGTTCGGCGGGCGGCAGTGGGATGGCCGAGCTGCGGGCGACGCTGGGCACGCTGCGCCGCGACTCCGGCACCCGGGAGCCCGCCCCCGGCGTCGACCAGCTCCACGCGCTCGTCGACGGCGTCAGCCGCAGCGGCCTGCCGGTCGACCTGCGCATCACCGGCGAGGTCGACGGGCTGCCCGCGGTGGTGGGTGCCACCGTCTACCGGGTCGTGCAGGAGGCGCTGACCAACGCGCTGCGGCACGCGCGGGCCACCCGGGTGACGGTCACCCTCCGGGTGGCGGGCTCAGGGCTGTCCCTGGAGGTCGTCGACGACGGCTGCGGCGTACCTGCGGGCGCCCCGCCCGTCGCGGGACGTCAGGGCCTGCGTGGAATGTCCGAGCGGGTCGCCCTTCTCGGCGGCACCGTCCGGATCGGCAACGCCGACACCGGAGGCTTCCGGGTGTACGCCCACCTACCGTTGCCGGAGAGCAGGACATGAGCGTCCTCCGGGTCGTCGTGGTCGACGATCAGCACCTCGTCCGTGCCGGGCTCCGTGCCCTGCTCGAACGCGCACCGGACATCACCGTCGCCGGTGAGGCGGCCGACGGCGCCGCCGCCCTGAACGTCGTCCGCGCCGAGCGGCCCGACATCGTCCTCATGGACGTGCGGATGCCCGGGACCGACGGGATCGAGGCCACCCGGCGGATCCTGGCCGACCCCCGGCTCGCGCACGTCCAGGTCGTCATGCTGACCACGTTCGACGACGACGAGTACCTCCTCGAGGCCATCCGCGCCGGCGCGGCCGGGTTCCTGCTGAAGGACACCGCCCCCGACGCCCTGCGCGACGCCGTGCGCACCGTGGCCGGCGGGCATGCGCTGCTCTCTCCCGCCGTCACCCGCCGGGTGCTCGCGGCGGCGGCCCGCTCGCCCGTGGCGGATCCGGGGCGGCTCGCCGGACTCACCGACCGGGAACGGGACGTCCTTGCCCAGGTGGCCGCCGGGCGGTCCAACACGGAGATCGGCGCCGCCCTGCACCTCAGCCCGGAGACCGCCCGCACCTACGTCAGCCGCCTGTTGACGAAGCTCGACGCGCGTGACCGGTCCCAACTCGTCGTCATCGCGTACGAGAGCGGACTGGTGCGACCCGGCGAAGGCTGACGGCGGCCCGGCCACCGGCGGCTGGCCAGGGCGTAGTTCGCCCGCGCCGCCGAGGACCTGACGTGGGCATCCGCCGGCACGCTGCACCAGCGCTTCCTCGGCTGGCTGCGGTGCGCACCGGACGGTGTTTCCGGCAGCTTGAGTGGGCACCACTTGGGCAGGTTGTTTCGGCACCACCTATGAGCGGCGGGCATTGGTAGGTGCCGATCGTTAGCTTCTTTGGGCGCCAGGCGGCCGGCGGCGAAGATCGGCACCTTGTTCGGGATCCATCGGACTGAGGGGTGTCTGCTGATGGTCGTGAGTCGCTTCGGTGGTGTTGCGGCGAGGGTGGTTAGGATTGGTGCAGACCGGGTTCTTTCAGGCACTGCTCCCGATGCGGGGCCTGGAGGACCCGGCTCTGTGTGTGAGAGGCGGTGGCGTCGGGGCGGTTCATTCCGGCGCCATCCCGTCCAAGGGCGCTAGCTGCGGTTGCGTTCGAGGGTGGATTGCAGGCGGTAGGAGTCGGCGCCGGTTTCGATGAGGTAGCCCTTGAAGGTGAGCCGGTCGACGATGGCGGAGCAGAGGCGTTCCTCGGTGAAGGTTTTGCCCCATTCGGAGAAGGGGGCGTTGGAGGCGACGGCGATGGCTTTGCGTTCCTCGCGTTCGGTGAAGATTTGGAACAGCAGTTTCGCGCCGGTGCGGTCGAGGTTGAGGTGTCGGGCCGGGGACGAGACGCCGTGCAGCATTTCGGCCGTCGGTTTCCTCGTCCCCGCCCGCCGAGTGAAGTGGGCCGCCAGCGAGGTGCCCATGGTGTGGGTCCTTTTCTGTCGGCCTCTTCCCGAACCGTGCTGGTCGGTTTCCCTGACACACGGCTCTCCAGTGGTCAGCTCCGGTGGGATGTGGGGAGTTGCCCCACTTCTCTACGCAGGTGTCTCGCGTTGATCATGGTTGGCTGGAGTTGAACCCCAGCGACTGAGCGCAGACCGCGAATAGCCGGTCAGTTCCGCGATCCGCCGGTATGGCACGCCGGCGGCCACCGCCTGCTGGACTCGTGGCCGCAACTGCTCATCAACCCGGTCCAGATCCCGAAGCAGTCGCAGGCGTTCCGTCCCCAACCCGACAAGCTGGGCCACCGCCGTTGCCCGGTCGTGCTCAGCCTTGATCCACCGACGCGGTTGGCGGCGGTCACCGGTTGATCATTTCGATGTCGGGGTGAGTCGGCGGGTGTGTGGGAGCCGCCGATCGTTGGTCGGCTTGCTCCAGTCGTGTTTGTGCGGT
>NZ_JBDPMC010000037.1:0-65452 GCF_039871625.1 Micromonospora sp. B11E3
AGGGCTCGTGTCCCGGCGGTGGTGCTCGGCTCGGGTGGCCCGGGGGTGTAACGACCGGGCGGCTGGCGGCATTCCGCCGTGTGGCCCTGTGGTTACCCGGGGGCGCGTGGGCCCGGGTGGTGTAACGCCCCGGCGCGTGGGCCCGGGTGGTGTAACGCCCCGGCGCGTGGGCCCGGGTGGTGTAACGCCCCGGCGCGTGGGCCCGGGTGGTGAGTGCATGTCGGCGACATCGCGGGGTCCGGGTGGGCAGGAAGGGGCCATGTCGGCGACATGGAGTCGAGCGGTACCCGGGGCCCGTGGCCCGGGTGGTGTAACGGCCCGGGACGGGCGATGATTCCGCCGGACCTGCCCCGGAGGGGTTCGGCCGGGACTGCTGCTCGGGCGTCCGGGTGTGTAACGCCTCCGGGGCCGTCGGCATTCCACCTCACCCGTCGCCGGCCAGGGCATGGTCGCTGCATGTCGCCGACATGGCGGAGTCCGGCTGGCGTGGTTGGCCCCATGTCGGCGATATGGGGTCAACCGCCCTGAGGAGAGGCCGGGGGCTGGCGGCCGCCGGGGAAGTGGTGGTCGTGTCGCCGACATCGCGGGATCCGGGCGGGCAGGAAGGCGCCATGTCGGCGATGTGGGGTCGATGACCGTTCCGGGGCAGGCGGGGCAGGTCGGCGGAGTTGGGGCGATCATCCCGAGCCGGTGGGCGGTTACAGCCAGCCGGAGCGGCGGAACAGGCGGTGCAGGGTGAACGCGGCGGCGGCCATCACCAGCAGCGCGGCGGGGTAGCCGTAACGCCAGTTGAGTTCGGGCATGTTGGCGAAGTTCATCCCGTAGATCCCGGCGATCGCGGTCTGCGCCGCGGCGATGGCCGCCCAGGACGCGATCTTGCGCATGTCGTTGTTCTGCTCGACGGCGAGCTGTGCCAGCCGGGACTGCAGGATGGAGTTGAGCAGGTCGTCGTACGCGCCGACGCGGTCGACGGCCCGGGCGAGCTGCCCCTCGACCTCGACGAACCACGGGCGCAGCGCCGGGGGCGGGCCGTCGGGGCGCGGTTCGGTGAGCGTACGCAGTGGCGCCTGCAACGGCAGCACCGCCCGTTTGAACTCCACGATCTCCCGTTTGAGTTGGTAGATCTGCTGGACGTCGGCGGACCGGTCGCGGGCGAAGACCATTTCCTCCACGCGTTCCAGGTCCTGCTCGACGTGCCCGGCGACCTCGAGGTACAGATCGACCATCCGGGCGCACACCGCGTACGCGACGGCCCAGGGGCCTTCGGCGAGCACCGCCGGGCGGTCCTGGATGCCCTCGCGCACGGGGGTGAGCGCGCCGGCCGCGCCGTGCCGGACGGTGATGACGAACCGGTCGCCGAGGAACATCATCACGTCTCCGGTGTCGATCACCTCGGAGGTGCCGGTCAGTTCGGTGTGTTCGACGTAGCCGGCGGTGCGCAGCACCAGCAGTGTCACCGTGCCGTGCCGTTGCAGGGTGGGGCGGTGGCCGTCGGCGAGGGACTGTTTGACGCTGAATGCGTCCAGGTCGAAGGTCCGCCCGACTTCGGCCATCACCGCGGGCGACGGCTCGTGCAGGCCGAGCCAGACGAACGACCGTCGTCGGCGGCGGGTCTGGGCGTACGCGTCGGTGTAGTGCGGGCGTCCGGGCCGGCGCCGGCCGTCGACGTAGACGGCGCAGTCGACCACGGCGTCCGGGTTGGCGGGTCGGGCGGGCGCGGCGGCGTGAGCGGGGCGGGCCAGCGCGCGGCGCAGCAGCCCGGGCAGGCGTTCCCGCCACGGGGTGCGCGCGGGTTGCTGGGCCACTCGGTCACCTCCGCCTCGCCGGGGCTACTGCCGGCAACCGTAGGCGATCTTTGCGAGGGGTGGTGAGCCGGGTGGGAACCGTCGTGCGTATCCGGGGTGGTGTCAGGCGACGGCGGTGGCGAAGACGATGACGTTGTCGAGGTAGCGGCGCTCGCGTTCGTCGAAGCGGCCGCCGCAGGTGATCAGGCGCAGTCGGGGCACGGTGCCGGCACCGTAGACGAGGTCGGCGGGGAAGGCCGTCTTCGGGTACGACCGGACGCCGTCCACGGCGAACGTCACCTCCGTCGCGTCGGCGCGCGCGACGCGGATCCGGTCGCCGGGTCGGAGTCGGCCGAGGTCGAAGAAGACCGCCGGGCCGGTGTCGCGGGAGTCGACGTGCCCGACGATGACCGCGTTGCCGGCTTCGCCGGGGCTGACGCCGAGCCGGTACCAGCCGGCGATGGTCGGCCGGTCCGGTGGGGGGACCTCGAGTTCGCCGGTGCTGGTGACGGCGACCGGCACGAGGTCGGCGCGTACGTCGATCGCCGGGATGGTGACGCGGGTGGGGTTCGCGTGGGGCAGGGGTGGCGCGGGTGTGGCCGGTTGGCCGGTCGCGGGGTCGGCCGCGGCCGGGGCCGGTGGTCGGGGCGGGCGCGGGGGCGGGCGGGTCGCTCCGACGGCGAGCAGGCCGAGCCCGGTCACGCCGGTCAGCGCGATCGCCGCCGCGGCGGTCCGGTGGCCTGGGAACACGGGCACACCTCCGGGTGCGTGGCGAACGCCCGCGCCGGTGGTCGGCCGGCGCGGGCGTTCGTGTCAGGGATGTCGTGACGTGCGCCGGGTCAGGCGAGGGTGGATGCGTGGCGTCGGCGGCGTACCAGGGCCAGCGTGCCGGCTGCGGCGGCGCCGACGAGGGTGCCGCCCGCGGCGAGGAGGCCGGTGGTGTCGGCGTTGGCGCCCTCGCCGGCCGCCGCCCCGCCGATGGGGGTGACGGCGAAGGTGGCGCTGCCTGCGGAGGTCCCGTCGCCGCAGGTGGCGGTGACTGTGTAGGTGCCGATGGTGAATCCGGCGGTGAAGAGTTCGGCGCTCAGTCCGCCGCCGGCGGCGGCGGTGGTGGAGCGGACGTTCTGGTCGCGGTTGGGGCCGGTGACGTGGAAGATCGCGTCGCCCGACTTCGGGTTGCAGCTCGCGGTGAGCACCACGGTCCCGCCGACGGGTGTGGTGGCCGGTGAGACGGTGGTCTCCGCGAGCGCGGCGGCCGGGAGTAGGAGCGTGCCGAGACCCACGCCGAGCGTCGCCGATACGAGTACTGACTGTGCCTTCATACGCGTCTTCCCTCACTTCTGTCCGCTGATCGGGTGGGACGTCGTTCGGGTGGCCAACACCGCAACTAGCACCGGTGTGCCCAACACTAGGAGGGTTGGCCCCCGGATCCGGTGAAAATGAGAATTCTTCGTTGCCGTCACGTGTCCGCCCAAGCAGCGGAAGAGCTGCGGAAAGGACCGGACCGGCGCCGCCCGTGACCGCCCGCGCCGGCCTGTCCCCGCCGTCCCGGCCCGGCCCGTCTGCCGGCGATTCGCCCCACCGGTCGGACGTGAGGGGTACACCCGGGTGGCCCGACCCCCGTCCGTCGGCGTTACGCCCGTGGCAGAGCGGGCCGTCCCGGGCGCCGGCGTCGGCCCAGGATGGGGGGACAGTTCCGGCCGGGCGGCCGGAACCGAGGGGAGGCCAGGATGGGGGGACAGCTCCGGCCGGGGCGAACGGGTCCGAGGGGAAGCGGCGAGACGTCGGTGATCACTGAGGTCTGTGGCCCGGCGGACTGGCGCGCCGACCAGTTCGCCGACGGTGGGCGGTGGACGCTGCGGGTCGGCGACGACGAGCGGGCGGAGCTGCTCGCCGCGGTCGCCGCCGCCGAGGCCACGGGCGTACCCCTCGACGGGTTGTCGCGTGCGGACTTCCCGCTGCCGACCCTCGGGCCGCGGCTGGGGCGGCTCGCCGGCGAGGTGACCGACGGCTGCGGCGTCGGGTTGGTCCGGGGCCTCCCCGTCGAGGGGCTGCCGGAGCACCGGTGCGAGCTGCTGGCCGTCGGGGTGGCCAGCCACGTGGGCCGGCTCGTGCCGCAGGGCGCGGACCAGGTGGCCCTGCGGCACGTACGCGATCGGGGAGCCGACCCCGCCCACCCCACCACCCACAGCTACGAGCACAGCCGGCGCCTCGGCTTCCACGCCGACCCGGCCGACGTCGTCGCCCTGCTCTGCGTGCGGCCCGCCCGCTCCGGTGGGCTCAGCACCGTGGTCAGCTCGGTCGCGGTGCACAACGAGATCGTGCGCACCCGTCCCGACCTGGCCCGGGTGCTGTACGAGCCGTGGTGGCACGACCGGCGTACCGGCGACGGGCCGGACAGCTTCGCCCAGTGGCCGGTGTACGCCCGCGACGGCGGCCGGCTGGTCGCCCGGTACGGGCCGGACTACATCCTTTCCGCCCAGCGTGGCGCCCACGTGCCCCCGCTGAGGTCTGGGCCCGTACCCACCCGTCGAGCGCCGGCTGGTCCACCGAGGGCTGCCCGGTCAGATCGCCGCGTATCGGCGCCGGCACCTCCTGCCGCCACCGCTGCGACAGTTCCAACTCCCGCCGGACCCAGCAGGCCAGGGCGAGTCGGACGGCCGGTGAGGCGTCCAGGCCGTACCGGGCCGCCTCGGGGGCGACCGCCAGCAGTTCGGCGTGGGCCGGCCCGGCCGCGTACCGGGCGAGCAGCGCCAGCAGCGGGTACACGCTGGCGCCGGAGAACACCGTCTGCCCGTCGTCCACGGTGGACGCCCATCGGGCGGTCAGGGCGTTGGTGGCGGCGACGCTCATGCGGGCTTCCTCCGGGAGTCGGATGCGACGGCCGGGCGCCCGTCGGCGGCACGGCGTCGAGGATGCCACAGCCGACCGCGACGGCGGGGACCCCGCCATGGTGGAGCCGGGCCGGCCCCGCCCGGTGCCGTGCCCCGGCGCGCCGTGTGGCAGCGTGGCGGGGTGGACCCCGCCGTACCCGTCGACGTGGACCTCGCCCTCGTGGGCGGGGGCGGCGCGGCGTCCCTCGTGCTGGCCGCCCTGCACCGGCGGGGCGTGCGGGGCGTGCGGGTCGCCGTGCTCGACCCGGTGCGCAGGCGCGGCCAGGACCGCACCTGGGCGTTCTGGGGCCGGCCGGGCGGCGACCTGGAGCCGGTGCTCAGCGCCAGTTGGCGGCGGGTCGAGGTGGCCACGCCCGCGCGCCGCCGCGTGCTCGACCTCGCCCCGCTGCGGTACGCGATGCTGCGCTCCGCCCCGGTGTACGAGCGGGCCGCCGAGGCCGAGCGGCGCCTCGGCGTGACCCGGATCGACGCCGAGGTCGGTGTCCTGGCCGACGACGGCTCCCGCGTGCTGGTCCGCGGCGTGGACGGGGCGCCCCTGGCCCGGGCGTCCTGGGTGCTCGACTCCCGCCCCCACCCACCGCGACGGCCGGGCCGTACGTCCTGGTTGCAGCACTTCCGCGGCTGGTGGGTGCAGGTCGACGCGGCGGCGTTCGACCCGGACCGGGCGGTGCTGATGGACTTCCGCACCCCGCAGCCGCAGCGGGGTGTGTCCTTCGGCTACGTCCTGCCGGTCGGCGACCGGTACGCCCTGGTCGAGTACACCGAGTTCTCCCCGGCGCCGCTGACCGACGAGGCGTACGACCGGGCGCTGCGCGACTACGCCGGCCGGCTCGGCCTGCGCCCCGACGCGCTGACGGTGCGGGAGGTGGAGCACGGGGTGATCCCGATGACCGACGCCCCGTTCGCGCGCCGGCCCTCGCCGCGGGTGGTGCGCCTCGGCACGGCCGGCGGCGCCACCCGACCCGCCACCGGCTTCACGTTCTCGGCGATGCTGCGGCAGGCCGAGCAGGTGGCCCGGGCGGTGGCTGCGGGCCGCCCGCCGGTGCCCGCGCCCGCGTACCCCCGCCGGCACCTGTGGATGGACGCGGTCGCGCTGCGGGCGCTGGACACCGGGCGGCTGCACGGCCCCGACTTCTTCGACCGGCTGTTCGACCGCAACCCGCCGGAGCGGGTGCTGCGCTTCCTCGACGGCGGTACCTCGCCGGGGGAGGACCTGGCGGTGATGCGGTCCAGCCCGCTGCTGCCCATGACCTCCGCCGTCCTCGGGGACGCGGCGGGACGGCTGCGCGGCCGGCTGCGCAGCCGCGCCGACCGCCCCGGCTGACCGCCCACCTGGTCGTCCCCACCCCGTGCCGGTCCACCCCGTGCCGGACCGCCGTGCCGGTCCACCCCGTGCCGGACCGCCGTGCCGGTCCACCCCGTGCCGGACCGCCGTGCCGGTCCACCCCGTGCCGGACCGCCGTGCCGGACCGCCCCGGGGCCGCCGCACGGCCTGCACCTACGGTCGAGACCGGGCGACCGGAATCGACATCCCCGCGGTCGGGAGTTCGACCGTTCAGCCGACCCGCGCGGCGACCGCGTCGTGGATCAGCGCGCGCAGCCGCTCCATCGGGTCGCCGTCGGCGACCGCGAGCCGGTTGCGGGTCGCCGCGACCGTGAGTCCCAGACCCGGGTACGCGTACGCGAGGCTGCCGCCGCTGCCGGCGCTGCCGAAGGCCACCCCGTCGCCCTCGACGGCGTAGCCGAGCCCCCAGGTCGCCTCCTGGCCGAAGACCCACTCCGGGCCGCGCGCCGCTACCGAGGCCACCTCGCGCAGCCGCCCCGGCGAGATCAGCCGCACACCGTCCACCTCGCCGATCAACGCCGCGTACATCCGGGCGGCGGCCCGGGCGGTGACGGTCCCGACGGCCGGCACGTCGGCCCGCAGCACGTCGGGCCGCAGGCCGAGGGTGGCGTCCGGTCGTGCCCCGGGCGGAACGACCCGGTCCAGGTTCGGCAGGTGGCCGCTGATCCCCTCCAGCATCGCCGAGAGGTTGCCGTCCTCCACCCGGGCCAGCCGGCCCTGGTCCGCCTCCGGCACGCCGAGGAACAGTTCGCCGGTCACGCCGAGTGGTGCGGCCACGTCCTCGGCCAGGACGGCGGAGACGCGACGGCCGGTGACCCGCCGGACCACCTCGCCGACGATCCACCCGAACGTCCACGCGTGGTACGCCAGTCGCTCACCGGGCGCCCACAGCGGCTCGGCGTCGGCCACGATCGCGCACATCCGGTCCCAGTCGGCGAAGTCGTCGAGCGTGACGTCGGCCGGCAGCGCCGGCACGCCGGCGGTGTGGGTGAGCGCGTGGCGCAGGGTGATCCCGTCCTTGCCGTGCCGGGCGAACTCGGGCCACACATCGGCGACGCGCAGGTCGTAGTCCAGCTGCCCCCGCTCGGCGAGCACGTGCACGACGGTCGCGGTCAGGCCCTTGCCGGTGGAGACGCTGTAGACGGGGGTGCCGGCGGTCAGCGGGCGGCGCGTAACGGTGTCGGCCAGCCCCGCCTGCTCCTCGACGATCGGCTCGCCGCGCAGGTACGCGGCGACCTGCACCCCGGCCTCCCGCCCGGAGCCGACGAGGTCGTCGAGGGCGGCGCGCACCTCGGCCCGCAGGCCGTCCCAAGGTCCGGTCACGGTGAGCCACCCTGCCAGAGGGACGCCGGGCGGCGCCCCCGATTTTCCGCCGTCCGACTTCCGCCGGCCCCCGATCTCCGCCGTGCCGTCGGCCCCCGATCCCCGTCCCGGCGGCCCGGGTCCCGCCGACCGGGTGCGCGGCGGGCGCCCGGTAGGTTGCGGGCATGGTCAACGAGGCGGCCGGCGGGGTCGTGCAGATCTGGACCGACGGGGCGTGCAGCGGCAATCCCGGCCCGGGCGGATGGGGTGTGGTGCTGCGCTACGGCTCGCACGAGCGGGAGCTGTGCGGCGGTGAGGCGACGCCGACCACGAACAACCGGATGGAGCTGATGGCCGCCATCCAGGCCCTGGAGGCGCTGACCCGGCCGGTCGCCGTCGAGCTGCACACCGACAGCACGTACGTGCGCAACGGCATCACCAGCTGGCTGGCCGGGTGGAAGCGCAACGGCTGGGTCACCGCCGCCCGGCAACCCGTCAAGAACGCCGACCTGTGGCAGCGGCTGGAGGCGGCCTGCGCCCGGCACACGGTGACCTGGCTGTGGGTGAAGGGGCACAACGGCCACCCGGAGAACGAGCGGGCGGACGCGCTGGCCAACCGCGGCATGACCGAGGCCCGCGCGGGCGCGCCCGCCGGCCCCGGCGGACACGCCCGGCGGCCCGCCGTCGCCCCGCGCCGGTGATCAAGAGAGTTGCGTCGTCGGCGGCGCGAAAGCTGACGCGAACTTCTTGATCACCGAGGCGGGGCCGGGCGGCCGGGAGCGGTCACGGCTCGTTGGCCGGGGGCTCGTTGGCCGGGTCGGCGGTGCCGGAGACCGCGTCGACGTCGTACCCGGCGCGGCTGGTCTCCCGGGCCGACCGGCGGTTCTCGGCGGGCAGGTCGGCGAAGTCGTCCCCCGTGTCGTCGGTCGTGTGCAGCGACTCGCCCGGCGGTCGCAGCGACGCCTCGTAGGCGGTCGCGCCGTCGGGTTCGTCGGTGCTGGCTCGGTCGAAGCGCCTCTCACTGGTCATGTCGCACTCCTGCCCGTCCGGGCGGCCGGCAAACGCCGGTGGGGCGGTTGCCCGCCAGGGCGCGGCGGGCCGCGTCAGCGGCGACGACCCCTCGGCGCGCCCCGCCCACCGCCGCCGGTCCGGCCGCCGTTTTCGGCCCGCCCACCGCTCCCGGTCCGCCCACCGCCGCCGGTCCGGCCGGACGCCGCCCGGGGCAGCGGGGTGACCGGCAGCGACCAGTGGGCCGGCCGGGTGAGCCCCGGCGGCAGCCCGGTGCGGTGGTCGCCGCGGGCCGCGTCGACCTGGGACTGGTGCAGGAACAGGGTGCGCCGCAGGTCCGCGCCGCGCAGGTCGGCCCCGCGCAGGTCCGCGCCGGTGACGTCGGCCAGCGTGAGATCGGCCCCGCGCAGGTCCGCCCCGAGCAGCACCGCGCCCCGCAGGTTCGCCCCGGCCAGGTCGACCCGGCGCAGGTCGGCGGCGATCAGCACCGCGCCCCGCCGGTCGGCCCCGGCCCGGTCCGCCCGGGCCCGCTCGCCGGCGCGCGCCAGCAGCGGGTTCACCCGATCCCGGTACGCGTCCACGTCGAGCGCGAGCAGCTCTTCCGGGCCGCCGGCGGTGAGCCGGCGGGTCTCGCCCAGCGCGGCGTCCAACTCGTCGCGCAGCGGGCCGCGCGGCGTCAGCGTCACCGCCTCGGTGAGGTACCAGAGCAGCTCGTGCAGCGGACGCATGACGGCGAACGTGTCGAACATCCGCGTCGCCGTCTCCGGGGCGGCCCGCCAGTCCCGCCCGCCGAAGGTGACCTGGGCGACCTGCTGGCCCGCCCCGAAGCAGTCGAAGACGGTGCACCCGGGAAAGCCCCTGGCCCGCAGGTCCCGGTGGATGCCGCAGCGGAAGTCGTCGCCCAGGTTGGGGCAGGGTCGCCCCGCCGGCTTGTCCAGCGCGAAGTCGGAGGACGCGGAGAACGCCGGCGCGACGCAGCACAGCCCGAAGCAGCGGGAGCAGTCGGCCCGCAGGTCGTCGCGCCGGGCGGGCTGGGGTGTTTCTGGCACGCTGACCGTTCTCCAGGGGTTGGTCGGGGCAGGGACGCCCGGCACCCCGGGCCGCCCCCATTGTCCCGCAGCACCCGCTGTCAGGGGCGTGGGGCGCCGGGCGCCACGTCCACGCCGGGCGCCACGTCCACGCCGGGCGCGAGGTGTAGCCGTCCGCGCGGCGGGTAGCCGCGACGCATGGAGCTGGTCGAGGAGGCGCCGTACCGGTTCCGCATCGAGCGGCGGGACACGATGCGGGTGCCCGGGGTCGTCTTCGCCTCCCGCGCGCTGATCCCCGACGTGGGGGAGGACCGGTCCCTGGAGCAGGTGGCGAACGTCGCGACCCTGCCGGGCATCGTCGGCGCCTCGTACGCGATGCCGGACGTGCACTGGGGGTACGGCTTCCCGATCGGCGGCGTCGCCGCCACCGACGTCGACGCGGGCGGGGTGGTCTCCCCGGGCGGCGTCGGGTTCGACATCTCCTGCGGGGTACGGCTGCTCACCGCCGACCTGCACCGCGACGAACTGCCGCGGGTAATCCAGGCCCTGATGGACGGCCTGGACGCCGCGATCCCGCGCGGCATGGGCCGGGGCTCGGTGTGGCACCTGACCGACCGGGCCGAGCTGGACGCGGTGCTGCGCGACGGGTCCCGGTACGCCGTCGAACGGGGACACGGCGTGCCCCGGGACCTGGACCGGTGCGAGGACTACGGCGCGGTCGGCGACGCCGACCCGACGCAGGTCAGCGACCGGGCCGTGCAGCGCGGCCAGGGGCAGGTCGGCAGCCTCGGCTCCGGCAACCACTTCCTCGAGGTGCAGGCGGTCGACGAGGTCCACGACGAGCAGGTGGCGGCGGCGTTCGGGCTGCGCGCCGGCCAGGTCTGCGTGATGATCCACAGCGGGTCGCGCGGCCTGGGCCACCAGATCTGCACCGACTACGTGCGGACCATGGAGCGCACGATGCCCCGCGACGGCATCGAGGTGCCCGACCGGCAGCTCGCCTGCGCCCCCGTCGACTCGCCGGAGGGGCGGGCGTACCTGGCGGCGATGGCCGCCGCCGCGAACTACGCCCGGGCCAACCGGCAACTGCTCACCGAGGCCGCCCGCCGGGTCTTCACCCGGGTCACCGGCGGCGGCCTCGACCTGGTGTACGACGTCTCGCACAACCTCGCCAAGATCGAGACGCACCGGGTGGACGGCGCCGAGAAGCGGCTGTGCGTGCACCGCAAGGGCGCCACCCGGGCGCTGCCACCCGGGCACGCCGACCTGCCCGACGACCTGCGTCCCGCCGGCCAGCCGGCGCTCATCCCCGGCTCCATGGGCACCGCCTCGTACGTGCTCACGGGCGTCGCCGGCGCCCCGGCGTTCGCCTCGACGTGCCACGGCGCGGGCCGGGTACGCAGCCGCAAGCAGGCCACGAAGACCGTCCGGGGGCAGGACCTGCGGCGGGAGCTGGAGAACCGGGGGATCGCGGTGCGCGGGGCGTCCTGGCGGGGGCTGGCCGAGGAGACGCCGGAGGCGTACAAGGACGTCACCGAGGTGGTCGGGGTGGCCGAGGGCGCCGGCCTGTGCCGCCGGGTGGCCCGGCTGGTGCCGCTGGGCGTGGTCAAGGGCTGACCCGCCCCGCGTCGCGTCCGCCCTGGCCCGTCCGCCGTCCGGGACCGACGCAGCGCCCCGGCAGGCGGGCTGTCAGACGTCCAGGGTCACCGCGCAGGACCAGCCGTGCTCGTCCGGGCCGAAGCGCAGCTCGTGCAGGGATACCGCCTTCGGCACCGCGCCGACCGGCTGCACCGCGTCGGTGTCCACGACCCGCCAGCGCACCCGCAGGCCCCCGTCGGGGCGGGCGGTCACGTCCGTTGCGACCGGCAGCGTCCCCTCGGTCTCCAGCCGGAAGATCACCTCGTCGAGGACGGCCACCAGCAGGTCCGCGTCGTCGCCGGCCGGGACGTCGACCGTCGCCTCGGTGCCCGGCCCCGCGCCCGAGACGTCGACGAACGTCTCCACCGCCGCCCGCACCGCCTCCGCCAGGCAGCCCTCGCGGTCCGGCGCCCACGCCTCGACCCGCACGTCCGCGGTGTGCGGCACGGCCCGGTGGCCCCGCCCCGGTCCTCGCTCCATGCCCCGATCATCCCGCCGCCCGGGGCCGGCCCGCCGCGGGTCGCCCGGAAACGGGGGAACCGCCGAGGGGCGGAGCGGAGACGAGGGGCCCGCCGAGGGGCAGGGTGAAGGCGAGGGGCCCGTGGGGGAGCGCGTGGGGGCGTACCCTCGGCCGATGAAGATCACCAAGTTCACGCACTCCTGCGTGCGCCTGGAGCACGAGGGGCGGGTGCTGGTCGTCGACCCGGGCACGTGGAGCGAGCCGCGTGCCCTCGCCGGGGCGGACGCGGTGCTCGTCAGCCACGAGCACACCGACCACGTCGACGTGCTCCGCCTCGCCGGCCTCGGCGCCCCCGTCTTCGCCCCCGAGGGCGCCGCCCTGCCGTCGCTGGTCGACCTGCCGGTGACCCGGGTCCGCGCCGGGCAGCGGTTCACCGCCGCCGGCCTGCCCGTGCTGGCCGTCGGCGGCCGGCACGCCACCATCCACGGCGGCCAGCCCGACTGCGTCAACCTCGGGTACGTCGTCGCGGACGGCGCGGTCTACCACCCCGGCGACTCCCTGCACCCGCCGGGGCAGCCGGTGGACACGCTGCTGGTGCCGGCGCAGGCGTCCTGGCTGAAGCTGACCGAGGCGATCGACTTCGCCCGCGCGGCCGCCGCCCGCCGGGTGCTGCCGATCCACGACGCCCAGCTCAACGAGCGGGGGCTGGCCAGCGTGAACGGCTGGTTCGCCGAGACGCTCGGCGACGCGTACGGGTGGCTGGCCCCGGGCGAGAGCGTCTGACCGCGGCCCGCCGGGCCCGAGCGGCCGCGCGTTCGACCACCCGCCCGTCCGGAGGACGCCGCGCCGCGGGCCGGGGCGCCGACGGAGATAGGGTCTGGGGCGCACCCTGCGACGGGAGACGCGCCATGGCCCACGACCACGTCGACGTGCTCATCGTCGGCGCCGGCCTCTCCGGCGTCGGCGCCGCCTGCCACCTGCGCCGCACCTGCCCCGACAAGACGTACGCGGTGCTGGAGGCGCGCGGCGCGATCGGCGGCACCTGGGACCTGTTCCGCTACCCGGGCGTCCGGTCCGACTCGGACATGTTCACCCTCGGCTACTCGTTCAAGCCGTGGACCGACCCGAAGGCCATCGCCGACGGCGACTCGATCCGCGACTACGTGCGGCGGACCGCCCAGGAGTACGGGGTGACCGGGCACATCCGCCTCCACCACCGGGTGCTGGGCGCCGAGTGGGACAGCGCCACCGCCCGCTGGACAGTGCGCGCCCGCCGCGACGACACCGGCGAGGACGTGACTCTCACCTGCGGGTTCCTGTTCGTCTGCGCCGGCTACTACCGCTACGACGCCGGCTACACCCCGGACCTGCCGGGCGTCGACGCGTACGAGGGGCGGCTGGTGCACCCGCAGCACTGGCCCGCCGACCTGGACCACACCGGCAAACGGGTGGTGGTCATCGGCAGCGGCGCCACCGCGGTGACCCTGGTGCCGGCGCTGGCCGGACGCGCCGCCCACGTCACGATGCTCCAGCGCTCGCCGACGTACGTGATCGCGCTGTCCTCCCGCGACGGCCTCGCCGACGCGCTGCGGCGCCGGCTGCCGGCGAGGGTCGCGTATCCGCTGGTGCGCTGGAAGAACGTGCTGCTCGGCGTGGCGAACTTCCAGCTCAGCCGCCGCGCCCCGAGGCTGGTGCGGCGGTTCCTGCTGCGCGCCGCCGCCGGCAGGCTCCCGGCCGGGTACGACGTGCAGCGGCACTTCTCGCCCCGCTACGACCCCTGGGACCAGCGGCTGTGCGTGGTGCCCGACGGGGACCTGTTCACCGCTGTCGGGCAGGGCCGCGCCGACGTGGTGACCGACCGGATCGACACGTTCACCCCGACCGGCCTCCGGCTCGCCTCCGGCGCCGAGCTGCCCGCCGACGTGGTGGTCACCGCCACCGGGCTCAACCTGCTGGCGCTCGGCGGCATGACGGTCACCGTCGACGGCGCCGAGGTCGGCCTCGCCCAGACGGTCGCGTACAAGGGGATGATGCTCTCCGGCGTGCCGAACCTGGCCATGACCATCGGCTACACCAACGCCTCCTGGACGCTGAAGGCCGACCTGGTCGCCACGTACGTGTGCCGGCTGCTGCGGCACCTGGACGCCACCGGCCAGCAGGTCGTCACCCCGCTCGCCCCCGCCTCCGGGGAGCGGGCGCCGCTGATCGACCTGAAGTCCGGCTACGTGCGGCGCGGCGTCGACGCGCTGCCGAAGCAGGGCGTGTCCGCGCCGTGGCGGCTGTACCAGAACTATCCCCGCGACGTGCTGCTGATGCGTCACGGCCGGCTGACCGACGCCGGGGTGCGCTTCTCCCGCGCCGGCGCGCCGCCCGCCCCGGACCGCCCGAACCCCGCCCGGCCCGCCGACGCCGCCGTCGGCTGACCGGGCCAGCAGAGGAGACGACGTGCGTACGTTCGACTTCACGGCCGGCACGGCCGTGGTCACCGGGGCGGCCAGCGGCATCGGCGAGGCGCTCGCCCACGGGCTGGCCCGCCGTGGCAGCGACCTGGTCCTGCTCGACCGGGACGGTGACCGGCTCACCGCCGTGGCGGCCGCGATCCGGGCCGCCCACCCGGACCGGCAGGTCGCCACCTACCTGGTCGACCTCGCCGACGCCGCGGCGACGGCCCGGGTGGCCGAGGAGGTCCGCCGGCGCCATCCGCGCCTGCGGCTGCTGGTCAACAACGCCGGCGTCGCCCTCGGCGGCCGGTTCGACGAGGTCACCCTGGACGAGTTCAGCTGGGTGGTCGACGTCAACTTCCGGGCCGTGGTGCAGCTGACCCACGCGCTGCTGCCGGCGCTGAAGGCCGAACCCGGCGCGCACCTGGTCACCGTCTCCAGCCTCTTCGGGCTCATCGCCCCCGCCGGGCAGGTCGCGTACGCGGCGAGCAAGTTCGCCGTCCGGGGCTTCACCGAGGCGCTGCGCCACGAGCTGGTCGACGACGGCGTCGGGGTGACCTGCGTGCATCCGGGCGGCGTCCGGACCCGGATCGCGAGCAGCGCCCGCGTCGGCAGCGGCGTCTCGGTCGAGGAGTACGAGGCCGGCCGCCGGCGGTTCGAGAAGCTGCTCACCATCGATCCGGCGCGGGCCGCCGAGGTCATCCTGCGCGGGGTCCGGCGCCGCCGCGGCCGGGTGCTGATCGGTTGGTCGGCGAAGCTGCCCGACCTGCTGGCCCGGTTCGCCCCGGCCTCGTACGGTCGGGTCCTGGCGCTCGTCACGCGCCGCGTCGCGGGGACCGGCGTCGCCACCGCGCCGGCGCCCCACCGCCCGGCGGAACCGGCTGCGGCGGACGGCTCATGACGACGGTCAGGGCGGGCTGCCGCCGCGCTTCTCCTCCTGGGCCAGCACCGCCTCCCGCAGGTGCGGGTCGTCGCGTTCGGCCAGCTCGGCGGCGAGCCGGGGGTCGGCGGCCAGCCGGTCCCGGTTGCGGTGCAGGAAGGCGTCGAAACCCCCGGTGTACGGGCAGGCGAGGTCACCCAGGGTCGTCTCCGGCTGGTATCGGCAGTCGGCGCAGTAGTCGCTGAGCTCGTCGACGTACCGGCCGTCCACGGCGTACGGGCGGCTGTCGACCCGGTCCGGGTCGGCGTACTGGCTCATGCCGATCACGGTCGCGTTCATCACCCAGTCGGCGCCGTCGACGAAGCACCGCCGGAACCAGTCCGCCAGCTCCGCCGGCCGCCATCCGCGTTGCAACGCGTAGTTGCCCAGCACCAGCAGCCGCTGCGCGTGGTGCGCCCACGCCCGGTCGCGTACCCCGGCCAGCACGTCGGCCAGGCAGCGCGCCTCGACGGCGTCGGCGTCCAGCGTGGCGAACCAGTCCGGCAGCGGTCCGGTCGCGGCCAGCCGGTTCGCGTCCCGCAGGCGCGGCTCGAGGTACCAGTACAACTGCCAGAGGAACTCCCGCCAGCCGAGCAGCCCGCGCACGAACGGCTCCACGGCCGACAGCGACGCGTCCCCCGCGCGCCAGGCCGCCTCGGCCGCCCGGATCGCCTCCGCCGGGTCGAGCAGCCCCAGGTTGAACGACGACGACAGCACGCTGTGCGCCAGCAGCGGGTCGTCGGCGCTCATCACCTCCTGGTACCGGCCGAAGTCGGGCAGCCGGTGCCGGACGAAGTGCCGCAGCCGGGCGTCGGCCTCGGCGTGCGTGGCCGGGTACCGGCGGGGGCCGTCGCGTCCGACGAACCGGACGCCCTCCTTCTCCCACCGGTTCAGATCCGCGCGGACCTCGGCGTCGATCGCGTCCTCCACGATGGGCGGCGGCTCCGGGGCGACCGTTCCGGCGGAGGCGCGCGACCGGCGTGGGACGCGGCCCGGCGGTCCCTCCAGCACCCGGTGCTCGTGGCGCGCCCAGCGGTAGAAGTCGGCCATCCGCAGCGGCCCCCGGCGCTGCGCGCCCGCCCATGCGGTGAAGTCGTCCCGGTCGGTGAGGAAGCCGCGCGGGGGCAGGATCGTCAGCCCGGGCACCGATCGGGCGAACGCCAACCCGGCGCGGGACGGCGGGTGGCACACCTCCAGCGGCTCCCCGACCCGCGTCAGGGCCTCCCGGAACGTCCCGGCGCGCACCAGCGTCGCCCGGTCGCCCAACTCCGCCGCCCGGTGCCGCAGCGCGGACAGGATCAGGTGGGCCTTCTGACGGTGCGTCGGGCGCTGCCGGAACAGTTCCCGTGCCTCCACCAGCAGGACCGGTTGCGCCGGATCGTCGAGGAAGTGCGGCCCGAGTTGATCGGCGAGCAGCCACCGGCGGGAAAAAGACATACGTCGATTCTGCCGAGTCCGCTCGGGTACCGCCCGCTGGACCCGCCGCGTCCCGCGGTGGTTCACACCACACCCTCGCGCCGGGGTCGGCCGGGTGGCGTGCGACACGGTCGGAGGGGGCGCGCGCCGGCCCGCCCCGCCTGAGGCACATCATAGATACATGACGCATCCCACCCCTCCGGCGCGGTCCGCCGCCCCCTCGGCCGCCGATCGGGCGTACCAGCACCTGAAGCGGTCGATCCTCGAACAGGTCTACCCGGGCGGCCTGCTGATCAGCGAGGGGGAGATCGCCGAGGCCGCAGGGGTGTCCCGCACCCCCGTACGGGAGGCGCTGCTGCGACTGGAGGCCGAGGGGCTCGTGGCGCTCTACCCGAAGCGCGGCGCCCTGATCCGGCCCGTCTCCGCCCGGGAGATCGCCGACGTCATCGAGGCGCGCCGCCTCGTCGAGGTGTACGCCGCCGAGCGGGTCTGGCCCCGCCGCGCGCAGCTGAGGGCGGACCTGGCCCGCTGGCTGGACCGGATGCGTGAGGCCCACGCCGCCGGCGACGTCACCGCGCTCATGGCCGCCGACCGGGCCTTCCACGCCGCCGTCGTCGAGACGGCCGGCAACGAGATCCTGGCCGAGCTGTACCACCGGCTGCGCGACCGCCAGGTGCGCATGGGCGAGGCCAGCTTCCGGCTCTCGCCCGGCTGGGCCCAGGTGGTGCTCGCCGAGCACGCCGCCCAGCTCGCCGCCCTCGACGGCGACGACCCGCAGGCCTGGCTCGACAGCGTCGCCGCGCACGTCGACAACGCCGCGACCGTGCTGCGGACCCTGCGGTGAGCGCCCCCGCCCGCCGCCGCTCCGCCGTCCTGGTCTTCGCGGTGGCGCTGAGCGCGTACGTCGCGGCGGTGTTCCACCGCAGCTCCCTCGGCGTGACCGGGGTCGACGCCGCCGACCGTTTCCACATCAACGCCGCCACGCTGGCCACCTTCTCCGTCGCCCAGCTCGCCGTGTACGCCGCCATGCAGGTGCCAGTCGGGGTGCTGCTCGACCGGTTCGGCTCCCGCCGGCTGCTCATCACCGGCGGCGCGCTGATGGTCGCCGGGCAGCTCTGCTTCGCCCTGGTCACCGACGTCCGGCTGGCCATCGCCGCCCGCGTCCTGGTCGGCCTCGGCGACGCCACCACCTTCATCAGCGTGCTGCGCATCATCACGTTCTGGTTCCCGGGCCGGCGCAACCCGATGCTGGTGCAGCTCACCGGCACCCTCGGCCAGCTCGGCGCGGTCCTCGGCGCCGTGCCCCTGGTGGCCCTGCTGCACCACGCCGGCTGGACCCCCGCGTTCCTCACCGCCGCCGCGCTCGGCGCGACCGCGCTGACGACGGTCGCGGCGGCCGTCCGGGACACGCCGCACCGCGAGCACGCCGCCGCGCCGGCGCCGGACTCGGCCACCGTACGCCGGCAGCTGGCCGCCGCCTGGGCCCAGCCCGGCACCCGGCTGGGTCTGTGGACGCACTTCGTCACCCAGTTCTCCGGCTCGGTCTTCGCGCTGCTGTGGGGCTACCCGTTCCTCGTGCAGGGGCAGGGGATGGCGCCCACCGCCGCCGCGTCCCTGCTCACCCTGATGACCCTCGCCGGCCTCGTGGCGGGGCCCGTCGTCGCCCAACTGTGCGCGCGGCACCCGTACCACCGCTCCGCGCTGGTCCTCGGCGTCACCGCCGCCAGCGCCGTGGTGTGGACGGTCGTGCTCGCCTGGCCCGGCCGCGCCCCGGGCTGGCTGCTCGTCGTCCTGGTGCTGGTGCTCGCCGTCAACGGTCCCGGCTCGGCCATCGGCTTCGACTACGCCCGCACGTTCAACCCGGCCAGCCGGATCGGCAGCGCCACCGGCATCGTCAACGTCGGCGGCTTCGTCGCCTCGATCGTCCTGATGCTCGCCGTCGGCGTCGTCCTCGACCTGGCTACCCCCGCGGGCCGGTCCGCCCCGGACCTCGCCGCGTTCCGCTGGGCCTTCGCCGCGCAGTACGCCCTGTGGGCGCTCGGCGCGGTCCAGGTGCTGCGCTACCGCAACGCCGCCCGCCGCCTCCTGCACGCCGCGGCGGCCCCGGCGCAGCCGCAGCCCGCGCCCCCACCGGCCCTGGCGCGGCCGGCGGCCTGACTCCCCGAGTTCGCTGATCTTGCACTTTCGGCCCGGACTAAATTCGTGAATCGCCCATATCGGGGGCCGAAACTGCAAGATCGCGAGGAGCCTTCGGGGCGTTACGGGCGGCGGAAGCGGCGGTGGGTGAGGTCGTCCAGCACCAGGGTCAGCCCGGCGCCGACCAGCCAGACGTCCTTGGCGAGGCCGATGCCCTGCTGGGTCGGCCGCAGGCTGCCCGGCTCCCGCATGCCGGGTGTGCGCAGGTACAGCTGCACCAGTCCCGCCCCGAACGCGGTCAGACCCAGCCCCGCGAGCAGGGACGGGACGAACGGCGCGAGCAGGGCGGCCCCGAGCGCCATCTCGCCCCGGGACAGCAACCGGGCGAAGCGGTCCGGCCCGAGTTGCCGCAGCTGCGGGACGGCCCCGGCGGCCATGCCGTGCATGCCCGCGGCGGCCTCACCCTCCAGACTCCGCTTACCCAGGCCCGAGTTCAGGATGAATGCGCCGACAGTGGTGCGCAGCGGCACGTGCGTGAGCTTCATCTGGCCCTCCCGTACCCCGACGACAGTGCCCCCGCCTACCCGGCACCGGCGGCCGTAACCGCCGGCCGATGAGGCCGACGCGATGATCAACAGGTAGTTTCGTCTGGGGCGTGGGCGGCGGCGTCCGCGCAGGCCACCGCGCCCGCCACGGCCGGCCTGTGGGCCGGCGGCGACGGACACGGTGTGGAGCAGGAGGGGCGAAACGTGAGCCAGGAAGTCCGGGGAGTCATCTCACGCAGCAAGGGCGCGCCGGTGGAGGTCGCCACCATCGTGGTACCCGACCCGGGGCCGGGTGAGGCGGTGGTCCGTGTCCAGTCGTGCGGGGTCTGCCACACCGACCTGCACTACCGGGAGGGCGGGATCAACGACGAGTACCCGTTCCTGCTCGGCCACGAGGCGGCCGGCATCGTGGAGCAGGTGGGCGACGGGGTCACCGACGTGGCGCCCGGCGACTTCGTCGTGCTGAACTGGCGGGCGGTGTGCGGCGCCTGCCGCGCCTGCCGGCGTGGCCGGCCCTGGTACTGCTTCAACACCCACAACGCCGCCCAGAAGATGACCCTCACCGACGGCACCGAACTGGCCCCGGCGCTGGGCATCGGCGCGTTCGCCGAGAAGACCCTCGTCCACGCCGGACAGTGCACCAAGGTGGACCCGGCCGCCCGACCGGCCGCCGTCGGCCTGCTCGGCTGCGGCGTCATGGCCGGCCTCGGCGCGGCGATGAACACCGGCGCGGTCGGCCGCGGCGACTCGGTGGCCGTCATCGGCTGCGGCGGGGTCGGCGACGCCGCCGTCGCCGGCGCCACCCTGGCCGGCGCGACGACGATCATCGCGGTCGACACCGACTCCCGCAAGCTCGACTGGGCGCGCAGGTTCGGCGCCACCCACACCGTCAACGCCTCCGAGGGCGACGTCGTCGAGGCGATCCGGGCGGCCACCGGCGGCTTCGGCGCCGACGTGGTCATCGACGCCGTCGGCCGGCCCGAGACCTGGAAGCAGGCGTTCTACGCCCGCGACCTCGCCGGCACCGTCGTACTGGTCGGCGTGCCGACCCCGCAGATGCAGGTCGAGCTGCCGCTGCTGGACGTCTTCGGCCGCGGCGGCGCCCTCAAGTCCAGCTGGTACGGCGACTGCCTGCCCAGCCGCGACTTCCCGCTGCTCACCGAGCTGTACCTGCAGGGCCGGCTCGACCTGGACGCGTTCGTCACCGAGGAGATCGCCCTGGACCAGGTCGAGCAGGCGTTCACCCGGATGCACCACGGTGACGTGCTGCGCTCGGTGGTGGTCTTCCCGTGACCGCCCGCGTCGACCACACCGTCACCTCCGGCACCTTCTCCCTCGACGGGCAGACCTTCGACGTCGACAACAACGTGTGGGTCGTCGGCGACGACACCGAGTGCGTGGTCGTCGACGCCCCGCACGACGTCGAGGCGATCCTGCGGGTGGTCGGCGGGCGCCGGGTGGTGGCGATCCTGGCCACCCACGCCCACGACGACCACGTCCGGGTGGCTCCGGCGCTGTCCCGGGCCACCGGCGCGCCGGTGCTGCTGCACCCCGACGACCGGGTGCTGTGGGACATGGTCCACCCCGACGTGACCCCCGACGGCGAACTGCGCGACGGGACGACGATCGAGGTGGCCGGTACGCCGCTGCGGGCGCTGCACACCCCCGGCCACAGCCCCGGCGCCTGCTGCCTGTACGCCCCGGCGCTCGGCGCGGTCTTCACCGGCGACACCCTGTTCGCCGGTGGGCCGGGTGCCACCGGCCGCTCGTACAGCGACTTCGGCACCATCATCGAGTCGATCCGCACCCGGCTGCTCACCCTGCCGCCGGAGACGGTGGTGCACACCGGCCACGGTGGCAGCACCACCATCGGCGCGGAGGCCCCGCACCTCGACGAGTGGATCGCCCGGGGCCACTGACCCCGGCGGGGCCACCGACCCCGGCGTCTGGCCCGTGGGGCACGAGTTTCCCCGGGCGTGCCGCGGGGTTGCGGCTGCCACGAATGCGTGGCCGCCGCCCCAGGGGACCGGGACCGGTGGGAGGAGGAACTGTTCGGCGGCGCGTACCAGGCCCCGGGCGTACGGCCGGCGGACCGTCCGAAGTACGGCGGGCCCAACCTGCTCGACCATCCCGACGGCGCCTGCCCGCGGTTCGGCTCCTGCCACCTGCGACTGCGCCCCGAGGTGCTGACCCGCGCGACGTTCTGCTTCGGCGACAGCCACCCGGGACCGACGTGTCTCGGCACCGTGGACGTCCCCGAACCGGTACTCGCCGCCCTCCTCGCCGCCACCGCCGACACCGGGGTCAGCCTCGGCGTGGCCGGGATGGACACGGCCGCCCTGGCCCGGGCGCTGCTGCGCCGCCGCGAACGGGACGCGTGGCGCCCCGGGCCCGCCGCACGCTCCCTGGACGACTACGTGGAGGCGCAGGTCCACGGCGAGATCAGCCTGGCCCGGGACGTCGAGGCGCTGGTGCTGGACCCGTCGTTCGAGGACGCCGAGGTGGGCCGGACGCTGGCCGGCCTCGCCGCCCGGCACGGTATCGCGCTGCGCTGGCACGCGGGGTTCGAACTGCCCGCCGACGGGATCGACCCCGACTTCCGCGGCCCGGACATCCCGCCGCTGGCCGCGCGGATCCACGCCGAGTTCGCCCGGCCGGGCGAACCGGTCGACGCCGCGCTCGTCGGCCGGGCGGCGGCCTCGCTGGTCACCGAGCCGGACCGCTGGGCGGACCCGGGGGCGCCGACGGTGACCCTCCAGCACCTCAAGCAGCTCTGGCACGTACTCGTCCGGTTCGGGGCGCCTCGCGCCCGCTGACCGGTTCCCGCCTCCCAGTTCGGTTCCGAGGCGCTCGGTGGTCCCGTGCTCCGGGTGACCCGGGTCGCAACCGCCATGGTCCCCCCATTTCCGGAATGACCGACACGGCAACCTGGTTGTGTCCCCCGTACCTCCCGCCGGTAAACCTCACCGGCGCGGCAGTTCCCCCAAGGGGCGCTCAACCGGAGCGCGTCGCAACGATCGAAAGGGCAACCATCGTGAAGGCCGACTTCACTCGATGGCTCCCGGCCATCGCCAAGACCACGGACCGGTGGCTCCCGGCCATCGCCAAGACCACGAACCGCAAGGCGGTGCTGAGCATCGCCGGCGTCGCCGTCCTCGGCGGCCTCGCCTTCGGCCCGACGGCCGTCGCCGCACCGGTCACCGGCGGCCCCCACGCCGGCGCCGTCGCCGCCATCGACCTCGCCACCGGCAAGGCCCGGCAGGGCGCCACGGCCGAGTCCGCGCTGACCACCGGCGCGGCAAGCGACAAGGCCAGCGGCAAGGCGTCGGCCGACAAGCCGAGCCGGGACGAGTTGATCCCGCACGGCGTCGAGGGCGCGCAGTCGCGTATCCCGCTCGACGACGAGCAAGTCGCCAACGCCAAGGCGATCATCAAGGCCGCCAAGGAGACCGACGTGGGTGAGCGCGGCGCGGTGATCGGCGTCGCCACGTCGTTGCAGGAGTCGAAGCTGTACAACCTCGGGCACCTGGGCGTGTACAACGACTACGACTCGCAGGGGCTGTTCCAGCAGCGGCCGTCGTCGGGTTGGGGCTCGCCCGAGCAGGTAACGGACCCGGACTACGCCGCCAGGGCGTTCTTCGACGCGCTGAAGAACGTGGGCGGCTGGCGGGACCTGCCGCTGACCGCGGCGGCACAGACGGTGCAGGTGTCGGCGTTCCCGTACGCGTACGCGCAGTGGGAGGAGCAGGCGGCGGACATCGTCCAGCAGCTGTGGTGACCCATTTCTGCGCGGCCCTCGGTCGGCCCCTTCCGGGGCCGGCCGGGGGCCTTTCGGTTCCGCCCGGTCGTGGGTGGTCGCGGTGGGGGTGGGGCCCGCCGTGCCCGGCTCCGGGCGGTCACGCTTGATCCCTGCGCCGGTCACGGCGGGCCCCACCAGGTCCGCCCCTGGGGCCGTCCGTCGGGCGGTCCCGGTTCCCGGCGCACGATCCCAACCATTCCCGTACGCCACCGGCGCCCCTCGTGCCATGTGCCTCGTCCGGTTCACTGGACGGGTGGACGACATGATCTGGGATTCGGTGCGGGTGTCACGTGGCTGGTTGGATGCGACGAACGGCGTCGGAGACGCGGAGTTGACCTGCCGAATCCTGAAACTGACGGAGGAGGCCGGCGAGGTCGCCGGGGCGTGGATCGGCGCCCTCGGGCAGAACCCGCGAAAGGGGGTCACGCACACGCGGGACGACGTTGCCGCCGAACTGGCCGACGTGGCGTTCACGGCGCTGGTCGCCATCGAGAGCCTCGGGTTCGAGGCGCGGTCGGCGCTGGCGCAGTGCGCGGCCAAGGTCCGCTCCCGGATTGCTTAGGCCGCCCGCGCCCGGCTCGCCGAAGCCACCTCGCCGGGATTCTTCCCCCTTCCGGGCACGGTCTTTGCCTCGGTGTTCGCGTTGGTGGTGGCCGGTTGAGGTGGTGATCGACTCTCCATGTCGGCGACATGGCGGGCATCCCGGGGCTTGGACACCGCTATGTCGCCGACATGGAGTGGATCAACTCGTCCGGGTGTGTCCGTTTGCGCTGAATATCCGGTCTGGGGGTGTTGGCGGGTGACCGGGGCATCGTCGGGGCGGAATCGTGGCGGGGGTGGGGGCGTTGAACACGGGTGCACGGCCGAGGAGGGCGCCCCACGGGTGGGGTGACCCGGCCCCGGAATGATGGTGGGCCACCGGTCGTTGTGCATGGCCCCGGGCACTGCGACGAGGCAATCCCCGCCCCGATCGAGGCACCCGCCCGAGTGGCAGACCGAGGCGTCTTTGCCTCGACCGGGTCCCCGCCCCGCGGTGCGCGCCGGGCAGATTCTTTCCCCCTTTTTCAGGCTTTCGAGCGCCCTGACGGTGCTCACACCCTGCACAGGCCGTCCCCCATACGGCCCGGGCTGGGTGTCGACCCCCGAATGGAGCTTTGATCATGATGAACACGATGCTGCGTAAGAGCGTTCTCGGTGTCGCCGGTCTCGCGTTCGCCGGTGGCCTCGCCGCCGGCCCCCTGCACGCCACCGCCGCGCACGCCGCCCCGGCGCAGGTGCAGCCGGTCGCGGTGGCCGTGCAGGCCGACAAGCCCGACAGCGGCAAGCTGATCCCGCACGGGGTGCAGGGCGCCCAGTCCCGCATCGACCTTGACGACGAGCAGGTGGCGAACGCAGAGGCGATCATCGCGGCGACGAAGAAGGCCGGCCTGCCCGAGCGGGCTGCGGTGATCTCGATCGCCACCAGCCTGCAGGAGTCGAAGTTGGAGAACCTGGGGCACCTGGGTGACCGTAACGACCACGACTCGCTGGGCCTGTTCCAGCAGCGCCCGTCGTCGGGTTGGGGCACCCCGGAGCAGATCACGGATCCGCAGTACTCGACGACGGC
Source organism: Micromonospora sp. B11E3 (assembly GCF_039871625.1). Taxonomy (NCBI): domain Bacteria; kingdom Bacillati; phylum Actinomycetota; class Actinomycetes; order Micromonosporales; family Micromonosporaceae; genus Micromonospora; species Micromonospora sp. B11E3. Next base: position 24,322 of record NZ_JBDPMC010000037.1, read on the forward strand.
GTTCCTGAAGGGTTTGAAGCAGGTGGACGGGTGGCAGGACATGCCGCTGACCGACGCCGCGCAGACGGTGCAGGTGTCGGCGTACCCGGACGCGTACGCGCAGTGGGAGCAGCAGGCCGCCGACCTCGTCGCCCAACACTGGAACAACTGACCCTGATCCGCCGGGTGAGGTGGATTACGGCGCCGGGCGGAACAGGGCGCCGAGGGGGTACGTTGAACCCGGTGTCGGTGTGTCCAGTGTCCCCGGGCCTCACCATATTGCCTTCGCGGAATACCGTTCGGCTGGAGCCGCGTCGTGCCACTCGCCGAGAGGCGACCTGCACACCGACACCCCGAACCGCCCCCGGCCATGCGGCCGGGGGCGGTTTCGTCTGCCGACCCGAAGATAGGAAGGCGGCTCAGCGGGCGGTACGCGACCGCGCACGACGGGGTGGGGCCCGCCGTGACCGGCGCAGGGATCAAGCGTGACCGCCCGGAGCCGGTCACGGCGGGCCCCAACCCCCCAGCGCAACCATCCACACGCCGGGCAGCAAAAACACGAGGAAAGATTGGTCCCGGGTCGCGGGGACGGCGGGGCCTGGCCTATGTTCGGGGGGTCGGCTTCCCGTCAACGGGGGAGGAGGTGTCCCGGGGTGGGTCTGCGGACCTTCATCGAGGGCTGGCCGGTCTACCGGCAGCTCACCGGCACCGACCCGCTGGGCCGGGGCGCCGCGGCCCGGTCGCCCCGCTCGGCGGCGCTGACCGCGCGCACGGAGACCGCCGACCGCGTGGCCCGCTCCGTCTGCCCCTACTGCGCGGTGGGCTGCGGCCAGCGAGTGTACGTCTCCGACGGCCGGGTCACCCAGATCGAGGGCGACCCGGACAGCCCGATCTCCCGGGGCCGGCTGTGCCCGAAGGGCTCGGCCAGCAAGAGCCTGGTCACCAGCCCGCTGCGGCAGACGAAGGTCCGCTACCGCCGGCCGTACGCCACGGAGTGGGAGGACCTGGACCTCGACACCGCCGTCGACATGATCGCCGACCGGATTCTCGCCGCCCGCGCGGAGACCTGGGAGGACGTCGACGACGCGGGCCGCCCGCTCAACCGGACGATGGGCATCTCGGCCCTGGGCGGGGCGACGCTGGACAACGAGGAGAACTACCTCATCAAGAAGCTGTTCACGGCGATGGGGGCGCTCCAGATCGAGAACCAGGCCCGCATTTGACACTCCGCCACGGTCCCCGGTCTGGGGACCAGCTTCGGTCGCGGCGGCGCCACGGACTTCCAGCAGAACCTGGCCAACGCTGACGTCATCGTCATCCAGGGCTCCAACATGGCCGAGGCCCACCCGGTGGGCTTCCAGTGGGTGATGGAGGCGAAGAAGCGCGGCGCCAGGGTCTTCCACGTCGATCCGCGGTTCACCCGGACGAGCGCGCTCGCCGACACGTACCTGCCGATCCGGGCGGGCACCGACATCGCGCTGCTCGGCGGCGTGGTGCGGTACATCCTGGAGAACGAGCTGGACTTCCGGGAGTACGTGCTGGCGTACACGAACGCGGCGACGATCGTCAGCGAGCGGTTCGCCGACACCGAGGACCTGGACGGGCTGTTCTCCGGCTACGACCCGGAGACCGGCTCGTACGACCAGACGAGCTGGCAGTACGAGGGTCAGGAGAACGGCCCGGCCGGCAGCGGGGGCACCAGCATGCAGCGGGAGACCGCGGCCGGGCTGCGCCACGAGTCGCACGGCACGCCGGTGCCCGAGCGGACCCTGCGGGACGAGACGCTGCGGCACCCGCGCTGCGTGTACCAGATCCTCAAGCGGCACTTCGCCCGCTACACCCGGAGATGGTGGAGCGGGTCTGCGGCGTCCCGCGGGAGAAGTTTCTGGAGCTGGCCCGCGCCTGGACGGAGAACTCCGGTCGCGAGCGCACCGGCGCGCTGGTCTACTCGGTGGGCTGGACGCAGCACAGCGTCGGCGTGCAGTACATCCGCACCGGGGCGATCATCCAGCTGCTGCTGGGCAACGTGGGCCGTCCGGGCGGCGGCGTCCTCGCGCTGCGCGGGCACGCCAGCATCCAGGGCTCCACCGACATCCCGACGCTGTTCAACCTGCTGCCCGGCTACCTGCCGATGCCGCACGCCGACCAGGTCACCTTCGACGACTGGGTCGACAGCATCCGCAACCCCCACCAGAAGGGCTTCTGGGGCAACTCGCGGGCGTTCGCCGCGAGCCTGCTGAAGGCGTACTGGGGGGACGCGGCGAGGCCGGGGAACGACTTCTGCTACGGGTACCTGCCCCGGATGACCGGCGACCACGGGACGTACCAGCAGGTGCTCAGCATGATCGACGGCCGGATCAGGGGCTACTTCCTGCTCGGCCAGAACCCGGCGGTCGGTTCGGCGCACGGCCGCGCCCAGCGGCTCGGCATGGCCAACCTCGACTGGCTGGTCGTCCGCGACCTGTTCATGATCGAAAGCGCCACGTTCTGGAAGAACAGCCCGGAGGTGGCCACCGGGGAGATCGTGCCGCAGGAGTGCCGCACGGAGGTGTTCTTCCTGCCCGCCGCCTCGCACGTGGAGAAGGATGGCACGTTCACCCAGACCCAGCGGCTGCTGCAGTGGCGGGAGAAGGCCGTCGAACCGCCGGGCGACGCCCGCTCCGAGCTGTGGTTCTTCTACCACCTCGGGCGCCGGCTGCGGGAGAAGCTGGCCGGCTCCACCGAGCCGCGGGACCGGGCGCTGCTCGACCTCGCCTGGGACTACCCCACGCACGGCCCGGACGCGGAGCCGAGCGCCGACGCGGTGCTGCGCGAGATCAACGGGTACGAGGTGGCCAGCGGTCGTCTCCTCGGCGGGTTCCCGGAGGCCCGCGACGACGGCTCCACCGCGGTCGGTTGCTGGATCTACAGCGGCGTGTACGCCGACGGGGTCAACCAGGCCGCCCGGCGCAGGTCCCGCCACGAGCAGGACTGGGTGGCCGCGGAGTGGGGCTGGGCGTGGCCGGCGAACCGGCGCACCCTGTACAACCGCGCCTCCGCCGACCCGCAGGGCCGGCCGTGGAGCGAGCGCAAGAAGTACGTCTGGTGGGACCCGGACGCCGGGGAGTGGACCGGGTACGACGTGCCGGACTTCGAGCGGACGAAGCCACCGACGTACCGGCCGCCGGCCGACGCCACCGGGCCCGAGGCGATCGCCGGCGACGACCCGTTCGTCATGCAGGGCGACGGCAAGGGCTGGCTGTACGTGCCCGCCGGCGTGCTCGACGGCCCGCTGCCGACGCACTACGAGCCGGTCGAGTCGCCGGTCCGCAACCCCATGTACGGGCAGCAGGCCAACCCGATCCGCAAGGTGTACGAGCACCCGGCGAACTCGGTCAACCCGAGCCCGCCGCAGGCGCACAGCGACGTCTTCCCGTACGTGTTCACGGTCAGCCGGCTCACGGAGCACCACACCGCCGGCGGGATGAGCCGCACCGTGCGGCCGTTGGCCGAGTTGCAGCCGGAGATGTTCGTCGAGGTGTCCCCGGAGCTGGCCGCGGAGGCCGGGCTGGCGCACCTCGGCTGGGCGCACCTGATCAGCGGCCGGGCCGTCATCGAGGCGAGGGTACTGGTCACCGACCGGCTCACCCCGCTGCGCGTGGAGGGCCGCCTGATCCACCAGCTGTGGCTGCCGTACCACTTCGGCACCGAGGGGCTGGTCACCGGCGACTCGGCCAACGACCTGTTCGGCATGACCCTGGACCCGAACGTGCTGATCCAGGAGAGCAAGGTGGGCACCTGCGACGTCCGGCCGGGCCGGCGGCCGACCGGGCCGGCCCTGCTGGAGCTGGTGGCCGGGTATCGCCGCCGGGCCGGGATCGACCCCGGCCGGGCGGCGCCCGTCGTCACCACCGCCGAGGACGAGAGAGGCGAGGATGCCTGACGCCAACAGCCTCTACGGCCCGCTGGACCCGGCCCCGGACGCCGGCTGGACCGACGCCCCGCCCCGGATGGGCTTCTTCACCGACACCAGCGTGTGCATCGGCTGCAAGGCGTGCGAGGTGGCCTGCAAGGAGTGGAACGGCGTGCCGGCCTCCGGGTTCGACCTGCTCGGCATGTCGTACGACAACACCGGCGCACTGACGGCGAACTCGTGGCGGCATGTGGCGTTCGTCGAGCAGCCCCGCCCGGCCGGGCACCGCACCCCGCCGTTCGCCGGCACGCCCACCGGCACGACGGTCAGCGGGGCGTCGGCGGCGGTGGCCGCCGGCAGCGGCCAGGACACCGGCACGGACCCTGGACTGCCTCCGGGGGAGCCGACCTCGGCCGCCAGGATGGCCGCCGGGCCGCAGTTCCTCGGCATGCCCGGCGCCGCGCCGCCCGGGCGGGCCACCGGCGCCGCCGAGCGCACCGACTTCCGCTGGCTGATGATGTCGGACGTCTGCAAGCACTGCACCCAGGCCGCCTGCCTGGACGTCTGCCCCACCGGCTCGCTGTTCCGCACCGAGTTCGGCACGGTCGTGGTGCAGGAGGACATCTGCAACGGCTGCGGCTACTGCATCCCCGCCTGCCCGTACGGGGTGATCGACCAGCGCAGGGGCGACGGCCGGGCGTGGAAGTGCACGCTGTGCTACGACCGTATCGGCGTCGGGAATACCCCCGCCTGCGCGCAGGCCTGCCCCACCGAGTCCATCCAGTACGGCCGCGTGGACGAGCTGCGGGAGCGGGCCGCCGCGCGGGTGGCCACCCTGCACGAACGCGGCGTGCCGGAGGCCCGGCTGTACGGCCACGACCCCGGCGACGGGGTCGGCGGCAACGGCGCGTTCTTCCTGCTGCTCGACGAGCCCGAGGTGTACGGCCTGCCCCCGGACCCGGTGGTGACGACCCGGGACCTGCCGAGGATGTGGAAGCGGGCCGGGCTGGCCGCCCTGGCCATGGCGGCGGCGGCCGTCGCCGCGTTCGTCGGAGGTGCCTCGTGAGGGCGCGCCGCCCCGAGGTGGGCGAGAGGTTCCGCCGCTTCCTGCGCCGCCTCGACGGCGCCGACCGGCCCGGCGGGGCCGACCGGGACGAGCCCAGCGCGGGGCGCACCGACCGAGCCGCCAACCTGGCACCGGAGCCGCCCCGCCAGCCGGCTCCCGGCGAGCGGCGGCGCCGCGGCGGCGAGGACGTGACCGTGCCCCCGGCCGGGTTCACCTCCTACTACGGCCGGCCCGTCCTCAAGGCGCCGGTGTGGAAGTGGGACATCGCCGGGTACCTGTTCACCGGCGGGTTGGCCGCCGGGTCGTCGCTGCTGGCCGCCGGCGGGCAGCTCACCGGCCGGCCGGTGCTGCGCCGCGCCGGCCGGGTCACCGCCCTGGCCGCGCTCGGCGCCAGCACGTACTTCCTCGTCCACGACCTCGGCCGGCCCGAGCGGTTCCACCACATGCTGCGGGTGGCGAAGCCGACCTCCCCCATGTCGGTGGGCACCTGGATCCTGGCCGCCTACGGTCCGGCCGCCGGGGTGGCCGCCGTCGCCGAGGCCGCGCCGTGGCTGCCCGAGCGGGGTGTGCTCGGGCTGGGCCGCCGGCTGCTGCCGCCGGTCGGGCACGCCGCCGGGCTGTTCGCCGCCGCCGCCGCGCCGGCCCTGGCCACATACCCCGGGGTGCTGCTGGCCGACACGGCCGTGCCGTCGTGGCACGAGGCGTACCCGCAGCTGCCGGTCATGTTCGCGGGCAGCGCCCTGGCCAGCGGCGCCGGCGTGGGCCTGCTCGCCGCGCCCCGCGACCAGGCCGGCCCGGCCCGGCGGATGGCCGTGGCGGGCGCGGCCCTGGAGCTGTGGGCCGCGCACCGGGTGGAGACCGGCCTCGGCCTGCTCAGCGAGCCCTATCGCACCGGCACCCCCGGCCGGCTGCTGCGCGCCGCCCGGGCGCTCACCGTCGCCGGGGCCGTCGGGGCCCTCGCCGGCCGGCGCAGCCGCGTCGTGTCGGCCGTGGCCGGCGCGGCCCTGCTCGGCGCGTCGGTGGCCCTGCGCTTCGGCGTGTTCCACGCCGGCGTCGCCTCTGCCCGCGACCCGAGGTACACGGTGGTCCCGCAGCGGGAGCGCGCCCGGCGGCACGAGCCGCGGATCGACACGCCCGAGCCCTGACCCCACGCTTCGCCCCTCAGCCGGATGGGCGGAGACCCCATGTGGTTAAGTGCTCGGTGGAGGCGTTCAGGCGGCTGGTGCCCCTCCCGGTCTTCAAAACCGGTGTGGCCCGGGATCCGGGCCAGGCGGGTTCGATTCCCGTCCGTCTCCGCCAGGCAGCCACGGGACGCCGCCTCGCCGCGGTGACCAGGGGACTCGGCCTCTTCGAGGCGACCAGGGGGATTCCGCCGCTCCGCGGCGACCAGGGGAGATGACCCGATGCGTGACGGCACGGCCGACCCGCGGCGGCGCGTGCCGCGTACCGACGCGCTGCTCGCCGACCCCGGGCTCGCGGCCGCCGTCGGCGCGCTCGGCCGCGACCGGGTCAAGGCCGCCGTCGCCGCCGCCCAGGACCGGGCCCGCCGCGGCGAGATCACCCCCGAGGGGGTACGCGACGCCGCCCTCGCGGCGCTGCCCGCCCCCGCCCCCCGGGCCGTGCTCAACGCCACCGGCGTCGTGCTGCACACCAACCTCGGCCGGGCCCCGCTGTCCGCCGCCGCCGTCGACGCCCTCGTGGCCGCGGCCGGGCACACCGACGTGGAGCTGGACCTGGCCACCGGCCGTCGGGCCCGCCGCGGCCGTGACGCCCTCGACGCGCTCGCCGCCGCCGTGCCCGACGCGCCGGCGGTGCACGTGGTCAACAACGGCGCCGCCGCCCTGGTGCTCGCCGCCACCGCCCTCGCCGCCGGGCGGGAGATCGTTGTCAGCCGGGGCGAGCTGGTGGAGATCGGCGACGGGTTCCGCCTGCCCGACCTGCTGGCCAGCACCGGCGCCCGGCTGCGCGAGGTCGGCACCACCAACCGCACCACCCTGGACGACTACGCCGCCGCGGTCGGCCCCGACACCGGCTTCGTGCTCAAGGTGCACCCGTCGAACTTCCTGGTCACCGGCTTCACCTCCGCCGTCGGGGTGGACCGGCTGGCGACCCTGGGCGCGCCGGTGGTCGCCGACATCGGCTCCGGGCTGCTCGCCCCCGACCCGCTGCTGCCCGCCGAGCCGGACGCGGCCAGCACGCTGCGCGCCGGCGCCCACCTGGTCACCGCCAGCGGCGACAAGCTCCTCGGCGGGCCGCAGGCCGGGCTGCTGCTCGGCGACGCCGACCTGGTGGAGCGGCTGCGCCGGCACCCGCTCGCCCGGGCGCTGCGGGTCGACAAGCTCACCCTCGCCGCCCTCGCGGCCACCCTGCACCGCCCCGACACCCCCACCCGGGCCGCCCTGCACGCCGACCCCGGCCGGCTGCGCGAGCGTACGGAGCGGCTGCGTGACCGGCTGGCCGCCGACGGGTGCAAGGCCGAGGTGGTGCCCGCCGTGGCGGTGGTCGGCGGCGGTGGGGCGCCCGGCGTCGAGTTGGACTCGTGGGCCCTCGCGCTGCCCGAGCGGTACGCGGCGCCGCTGCGCACCGGCGCTCCGCCGGTGCTCGGCCGCCTCGCCCACGGCCGGCTGCTGCTGGACCTGCGCTGCGTGCCGCCGGACGCCGACGACGCGCTGCGCGCGGCGATCCTGCGCGTGCCCGGGGACGGCTGACGTGTGGGTGGTGGCCACCGCCGGGCACGTCGACCACGGCAAGTCGACCCTGGTCCGGGCGCTGACCGGGATGGAACCCGACCGGTGGGCCGAGGAACGCCGCCGGGGCATGACCATCGACCTCGGCTTCGCCTGGACGGCGTTGCCCTCCGGCGGCACCGTCGCGTTCGTCGACGTGCCCGGCCACGAGCGGTTCGTGCCGAACATGCTCGCCGGTGTCGGTCCCGCCCCGGCCGCGCTGCTGGTCGTCGCCGCGGACGAGGGGTGGATGCCGCAGTCGGCCGAGCACCTGGCCGCGCTGCACGCGCTCGGGGTGTCGTACGGGCTGCTGGCGGTGACCCGCGCGGACCTGGCCGACCCGGGGCCGGCGCTGGCCCAGGCCCGGGATCGGATCGCCGCGACGTCCCTCGGCGACGTGGAGGCGGTGGCGGTCAGCGCGGTCACCGGCGCGGGACTGCCCGAGCTGCGGGCCGCCCTGGACCGGCTCGTCGCCCGGCTGCCCGCCCCGGCGCTCGACGCGCCGGTGCGGCTGTGGGTGGACCGCGCGTTCACCATCCGGGGCAGCGGCACCGTCGTCACGGGCACCCTCGGCGGCGGCCGGCTGGCCGTCGGCGACGAACTGGAGCTGGCCGACACCGGCGAGCCGGTGCGGGTACGGGGCCTGCACCGCCTCGGCGCTGCCCGCGGCCGGGTCGAGGCCGTGGCCCGGGTGGCGGTCAACCTGCGCAACGTCCCGCGGGACCGGCTGGGCCGCGGCGACGCCCTGCTCACCCCCGGTCGGTTCGGCCGCACCGACCTGCTGGACGTGCGGATCGTCGGGGACCCGGCGGCGGACCTGCCGGCCGCCCTCACCCTGCACGTCGGCTCGGCCGCCGTGGCCGCCCGGGTGCGTCCCCTGGGCCCGGACACCGCCCGGCTGCGGCTGGCCCGACCGCTGCCGCTGCTCGTCGGCGACCGGGCGCTGCTGCGCGATCCCGGCCGGCACCACGTGGCCGGCGGCGTCACCGTCCTCGACGTGGCCCCGCCGCCGCTGGCCCGCCGTGGCGCGGCCGCCGCCCGCGCCCGGGTGCTCGCCGATCTGGACGGGCAGCCCGACCTGGCCGGGGAGCTGCGCCGCCGCGGCCTGGCCCGCCGTGGCGAGCTGACCCGGATGGGGGTGCCCGTCACCGCGGCCGCGGTCGCCGGGGACTGGCTGGCCGACCCGGACCACTGGCGCGGCCTCGCCGCCCGGCTGGCCACCGAGGCCGCCCGGTACGCCGCCGAGCACCCCCTGGAGCCGGGCGTCCCGGTGGACGTGCTGCGCCACCGCCTCGGCCTGCCCGACCGGGCGCTGGTCGAGGCCCTCGTCCGCCCGCCGCTGCGCCTGGCCGCCGGCCGGGTCACCGCGGCGGGGCAGGGTGCGCTGCCCGAGCCGGTGGCCCGCGCCGTGGCCCGGGTCCGCGCCGAGTACGGCGACCGCCCGTTCCAGGCCCCCGAGGCGCGCCGGCTGGCCGACCTGGGGCTGGGGCCACGGGAGATCGGGGCGGCCGTGCGGGCGGGCGCGCTGCTGCGGCTGGCCGAGAACGTGGTGCTGCTGCCCGGGGCGGTCGACGACGCGGCCCGCGTCCTGGCCCGGCTGCCGCAGCCGTTCACGCTCAGCGCCGCCCGGCAGGCCCTGGACACCACCCGGCGGGTGGCGGTGCCGCTGCTGGAGCTGCTGGACCGGCGCGGCGTGACCCGCCGGCTGCCCGACGACGCCCGTACGGTGGTCGCCCCGCCCGCGCCGTGAACCCGCGCGACCGCGCCCCGGGGCCGTACGTGGGCGCGATCCCGGCAACCCGGTTCCGGCGGCGGGACGGTCGCCTACCGTGACGGCATGGACCCTGCGGCGACGTGGCGGGACAAGAACCACCGCTGGCGGATCGAGGCGTACCGGGCGCCGGACCTGCGCTTCGCCATCTTCGCCACCAACGGCACCACCGAGTCGGCGCCGCTGTGGCTGTTCGGGATGGCCGCCCTGGCCCGCTGGCTGATGACCCACTCCCTGTCCCTCGGTGACCTGGAGAGCGTCTGAGCGGGGCCGGAAGGGCAGACGGGAGGGGGTGACGGTGGACGGTCGTCTCGGCGAGCTGGCGCTGATCGCCGTGCTGGTGCTGCTGAACGCGGCGCTGTCGGGCAGCGAGATGGCGCTGGTGTCGCTGCGGGAGGGCCAGGTGCGCCAGCTGGCCCGGCACGGCCGTTCCGGGGCCAGGCTGGCGGACCTGACCCGCGACCCGAACCGCTACCTGGCCACCATCCAGCTCGGCATCACCCTCGCCGGGTTCCTCGCCTCGGCGGCCGCCGCGGTGTCCCTGGCCGAGCCGCTGGCCGGGTCGCTGGCAGTCCTCGGCGAACTGGCCCACCCGGTGGCGTTGCTCGCGGTGACCGTGCTGCTCACCTTCGCCACGCTGGTGCTGGGGGAGCTCGCCCCGAAGCGGCTGGCGATGCAGTGGGCCGAACGCTGGGCGCTGCTCGGCGCCGGCCCGCTGGACCTGGTGTCCCGCCTGTCCCGCCCGGCCGTGTGGCTGCTCAGCCGCGCCACCGACGTGGTGGTGCGGCTCTGCGGGGGCGACCCGCGGGCGCAGCGGGCGGAGGTCACCGAGGAGGAGCTGCGGGAGATGCTGGTCAGCCAGCGCGGGCTGTCGGCCCAGCAGCGGGAGATCGTCAGCGGGGCGTTCGACATCGCCGGCCGTACCCTGCGGCAGATCCTCGTCCCCCGCGGGGACATGACCGTGCTGCCCGCCGCGCTCGCCGCCGGGGAGGGGATGCGCCGGCTGGCCGGGGCGGGGCGGTCCAGGGCGCCGGTCGTGGGCCCCGACGGGCGCGAGGACGTGGTCGGGGTGGTGCACATCCGCGACCTGGTCGACGCCGGCGACGACACGGTGGGCGGGCGGGCCCGCCCACCGCTGCTGCTGCCGTCCGGCCTGCCGGTGGCCGACGCGATGCGCCAGCTGCGCCAGCACCGCCAGCAGCTCGCGCTGGTCGTCGACGAGCGCGGCGGCGTCGACGGCCTGGTCACCATGGAGGACCTGCTCGAGGAGGTCGTCGGCGAGCTGTACGACGAGACCGACCGGGACGTCGGCGAGGTGGTCCGGGAACCGGACGGGTCGCTGCTGCTGGCCGGGGACTTCCCGCTGCACGACCTGCCCGACGTCGGGGTGCGGCTGGCCGTCCCGCCGTCGCGGGACTACACCACGGTGGCCGGGCTGGTCCTCGCCGGGCTGGGACGCGTGCCGGCCGCCCCGGGGGAGTCGGTTCGGCTGCCCGGGCTGACCGCCGAGGTGGTGGAGATGTCCGGCCGGGCGATCCGCCGGGTCCGGCTGCGCGGCGAGGCGCTGCGCGGTTGAGCCGCCCCGACCCGGTGTTCCCCGGCCGGGCACCCGGACGGGGGAACGCGACCCGCTCCGGCCGCCGCGCGCCCCGCACGGCCGTACCGTCCCCAGGGTGAAGGACCGAGGAATGCGTACGGTCGTCGCGGTGCTCGCCGGCCTCGCGGTCATCTACTTCGGCAGCAAGGGCCGTAGCCCCGAGGAGGGCGGTGGGGTGTCCAGCGGCGTGGTCGTGCTCGCCGTGCTGGCCGCCGCGCTGGCCTGGCACCTGACCCGGCCGAAGGACGGCGCCACCAAGTGAGCGGCCGGGTCAGCCGGCGGCGGTGCGGGTGACCTCCGCGGCGGACTCCTGCCCGAGGGCGACCCGGACCAGCGCCGAGGCGAGCCGGCCGAACTCGTCCTCGCCGACCAGCCCGGCCAGCCCCTGCGGGTTGGCAGGCAGACCCAGCCGCCTCGCCCCGGACAGGGTCCGCCGGTCGGCGTACGGGCGCACGTCCGGCCAGACCGTCTGCGCCTCGCGCAGGAAGATGTCCGCGCCGGTGGGGCCGATCCCGGGGAACTCGGTGAGCAGCCGGCGCAGCGCCTGCCGGTCCCCGTCGGCCTCGCGGTGCAGCCGGCGCAGGTCGCCGCGCCAGCGGTCCAGGCACAGCCGGGCGCCCGTGCCGAGCATCGTGGCGGTCCGCTCGTCGTAGCGGCGGTAGTGCCCTCGGCCCAGCGCGTCGACCCGGTCCTGCCAGCTCGCCGCCTCCATCGCCTGCGGCGTCCGGTAGCCGGCGGCGATCAGCTCCCGGGTGGCGGCCACCGCGACGCTCGCCCGGATGCGGGTGCTCAGCAGGGTGGCCAGCACCAGCAGCTGGTACAGCGGGGCGGGCCGGTCGGCGAGCCGGATGCCCGCCTCCTCGGCGTACGTGCGGCCCTGCCGCTCCAGCAGGACCTGGGCGGTCCTCCGATCGTCTGCTGCCACGACCCGTGGGTACCCGCTGGCGGGCCACCCACCCGTGCACGCCCGGCGGCATGGCGGCCACGGCGGCGGGTAACCCGTCGTGGGCGCGGCTCAGCGCGCCTCCCACCCGGAAGGGAGATTCCCGTGACGAACCCGCAGCAACCCGAGCTGCGCCGCAACGCGCGCAACGACGCGGTGCAGGACGCCAAGGGCCCCGGCACGTCCGGCCATCCCCGCAACAGCGGCACCTCCCAGGGCGACCGCGGCCGCACCGTGCCGCGCGGCCAGGTCTCGCCGTACGGCCCGGCCGGCGCGCAGGTCGCCGACGACGAGAGCGACTCCGGGCGCTGACAGGTCAGGGCCGGGAGTCCGGCGGTCGCAGCCTCCCCAGGGTGGCCGCGGCCGCCGTTCCGTACGCCAGGTGCGGCACGACGTCCGACAGCCAGTCGGACCTGCTCCACCGGCGCGGGTCGCTGACCCGCAGGGCGGCCAACGACCCGTCCGACATGGCCATCACGCCCGCGCCGAGGGCCGCCGCCGCGAGGGGCAGCGGGACCCGGCGGCGGCCGGCGAGCGCGGCGTACGCGGTGGCGCCGGCGATGCCCGTGGCGTACCCGATGAGGGCGCCGAGGCCCGAGCGGCGGTTGGCCGCCCGGTCCTCCGGGCCGAGGTTCACGTGCGCGAGCCGGGCGAGGCGGCGGGCGCTCTCCTCGGGGGTGCTGCTCGCCGGGCGGGCGCGCAGCACCATGTCGAGGTAGGTGACGAGGTTGAGCGCGACGGTGCCGACCGCGCCGGCGACGGCACCGTCGAGGGCGCCGGGGCGGCTCACTTCGGGTCGCCCGGTTCGCGTTCGCCCTTCGGCCCGTACGTCCGTTCCCCGCGTACGACGCCGCGCTGTCCCCGGTCCTCCTGCAGGATCCGGTTGGCGACCTGGTCGGCCTCCTGGTCCGCCGCCCGTCCGGAGTTCTCGATCAGATCGCGCAACCGCGCCCGCTCCTTGTCGTACGCGCTGCTGCCCGGCCGTGGTCCTGGCATCGTCGCCTCCCGAAGTCGCTGTGGCCGTGTTCAGCCGTCTACCCGGCTGCGTCGGGGCCAACCGTCGCCGCGACGGGGCCGCCGGTCACCCGCCGGCGCGGACCACGGCGACGGGGCAGTCGGCGTGGTGCAGCACGGCGTGGCTGACCGAGCCGAGGAGCAGGCCGGTGAACTCGCCGTGGCCCCGCGCGCCGACGACCAGCAGCTGCGCGGCGCGGGACGCCTCGGTGAGCGCCGCGACGGGTCGGGCGTGGGCCACCACCCGTTCGACGGGGACGCGCGGGTACCGCTCGGCGAGCCCGGTCAGCGCCCCGGCCAGCACCCGATCCTCCTCGCCGCGCAGCAGGTCCGGGTCGTGCACCAGGGGCTGCATGTCGCCGGGCCCGGCGGAGGCCGGGTGCCGGTAGGCGTGCACGGCCCGCAGCGGGGCGCCGCGCACCGCCGCCTCGTCGGCGGCGAACCGCACCGCGGCCCGCGACAGCGCGGAGCCGTCGACCCCCACCACGACCGGTCCGTCGGTGCGTTCGGCGCCGCGGGCGACCAGCACGGGGCATTCGGCGTACGCGGTGACCTGGCCGGCGACGGAGCCGACCACCAGGGCGGCGAACCCGCCCAGCCCCCGGTCGCCGAGGACGATCATCGCGGCGGTGGGTGACTCGCCGACGAGCACGGCCGCCGCCTCCCCGTCGACGACCTCGCCGGTGACCCGCACCCCGGGGGCGGCCGCCTCGGCCTCGGCCACCGCCTGCGCGACGAGCCGTTCGGCCTGGGGGCGCAGCCCGCCGCCGGACGGCGCGTCGCGTGGTGGGCCGACCGGCACGCGTAGCAGCGGCCAGATGAAGCCGTGCACCACGCGCAACGGCAGGCGTCGCCGGGTCGCCTCCGCGGCGGCGAGCCGGATCGCCCGTCGGGCCGGCTCCGAGCCGTCCACGCCGACCACCACCGCCGCGCCGTCGTCCACCGCCGTACCTCCCGTGGGCTCGCGGCCAGTATCCCGGCCGGGCCGGGGCCGCCGGGGCGATACCGCGAAGGCCGCCGGGATCGGTACGCTGGCGCGAACCGCCGAAGAGGGGCAGTGTCGATGGAAGAGGCCGACCAGCCGAGCACCGCACGTATGATCGACTTCTGGCTGGGCGGGGAGCACCACTTTCCCGTCGACGTGGCCGCGGCCCGCGCCTTCGAGGGCGCGTACGGCCCGTGCGCCCCGCTGTTCCGCCAGATGCGCGGGTTCCTCGGTCGGGCGGTGCGTGCGATCGCGGCGGCCGGGGTGGACGGGTTCCTCGTCTTCGGCGCGGGTGTGCCGACCCGGGGCAACGTGCACGAGGTCGCCCCGGAGGCGACCGTGCTCTACACCGACGTCGACCCGGTGACGATCCGCCTGGGCCAGCGCATCCTGGCCGGCAGCGACCGGGCCGGCTACGGCTTCGGCGACGCCACCGACGTCGGCACGATCGACCCGGCGCTGCTGCACCGGTTCGTGCCCGGCTGGGGGCGGCGCCCGGTCGGGGTGGTCTTCCTCGGGCTGGCGGCGTTCCTCGACGACGCGACCCTGGCCGGCACCCTCGACGAGCTGTACGCGGCGGTGGCGCCGGGCAGCTTCCTGGCGGTGGACTTCGACAGCGAGGAACTGGCGACGCACCCGCAGGCCCTGGCGATGATGGGGCCGGCGTTCCGGATGCGTCCGCCCGCGGCGTTCGCCCCGCTGCTGGGCCGGTGGACGCCGACGGACGACGGGATCGTCCCGGTGCAGCACTGGCGGCCGGAGGAGCCGCCGGCGGACCTGCCCGACGCCTTCTACGGGGCCCTGGCCACCAAGCCCGCCGCCTGACCGGCGCGGGCCCGCCCGCGTCGGACCGCCTGCGGGCCACGACTTCCAGGTGACCGTGCCCGACAGCCGTGTTCCCGCCCCTGCCGCGGGCAGAGCCGTCGACCGTGCCCGTGCCCTGTCAGGTTCCCTCCGTATGATGCTTGCCCTACAGCAAGAGTTGTCGGAGGGTGATTATGCCGGACGCGTCCGCAACCGTGTCCCGCGCGCTGCGGGAGGCGCCGCCCGACCGGTTGGCGGAGGCTGCCGACCGGGCCATCCGCGCCCGGTTGGGCGCGTCGCGGACGGACGTGTTCGTCGCCGACTACCGGATCAGCGGGCTGTGGCCGGTGCTGGACCCGGAGCTGCCGGACGCCGGCTTCCTGGCCTGTCACGGCCTGGCGCAGCGGTGCTTCAGCAGCCAACAGCCGGTGCTGGACGGGGCCGGGGACGGGCGGTGCCGGGTGTACCTGCCGCTGACGGTCTGGGGCGAGCGCCTCGGTGTGCTGCTGGTGGAGCTGCCGGCCGGGCCGTCGCCGGCCGTCCTGGAGGCCGCCGGGGACATCGCCGGCGAGCTGGCGCTCGCGCTGCGCGCGGCCGACCGGGGGACCGACAGGTACCGGCGGGCCCGGCGCCGGGAACGGCTGAGCATGGCCGCGGAGATGCAGTGGGACCTGCTGCCGGGGCGCAGCGTCACCCACGGCGCGTTCCTGCTGGCCGGTCAGCTGGAGCCGGCGTACACCGTGGGCGGCGACCACTTCGACTGGTCCGTCGACGGCGACCGGCTCACCGTGACGGTGCTCAACGGCGCGGGCACCGGACTGTCGGCAGCCCTGTTGACCGCGGTGACGGTCAATGCCATGCGCAACGCCCGCCGCTCCGGCGGCAGCCTGGTCGAACAGGCGGAGCTGGCCTCGGACACGATCTTCTACCAGCACCGGGGCAACCGGCACGTGGCGACGCTGCTGCTGGAGCTGGACGCCACCGACGGCCGGGTCCGGGCCGTGGACGCCGGATCCCCGCACGTGCTGCGACTGCGCGGCGGCTCGGTGGTGCGGGTGCCGCTGGAGCAGCAGCTGCCGCTGGGCATGTTCGCCGAGACCCGCTACGAGGTGCAGGAGTTCGGCCTGGAGCCGGGCGACCGGCTGTTCGTCGTCAGCGACGGCGTGTACGCGGCGGCCCCCGGCGGCCGAGAGCCGTTCGGGGAGGCGGCGATGGCGCGGTCGATGCGCGCGACGCGCCTGCAGCCGGCGACCGAGGCGGTTGGTACGGTTATGCGCGGACTGCAGTCCTACCACGCCGAGCGCGATCTGCGTGACGACGCGGTGGTCGTCTGCCTCGACTGGCACGGCCGGGGCGGGGGAGCGGGCGGCGGGACGCGGTGAGACGGGCCGTAGCGGGACACGAGCGGGAAATCGCAGGGGACGTCGGGTGGAGCAATCTTCGGATCTCGCCGCGGCGATCGACGCTGCCGCCGTGGCGCTCGTCGATGTGCTGGACGCCGCGGGCGTGCGGCACCGGATGACCGTCTCGCCGACGCAGCTGCGGGTGCTGTCGCTGATCAGCAGCCGCCCGGTGACCAACGTCAACGGGCTCGCCGAGCTGCTGGACGTGGTGCCCTCGTCGGCGAGCCGGCTGTGCGACCGGCTGGAGGCGGTCGGCCTGCTGCGCCGGGTGACCGATCCCCGGGACCGCCGCGAGGTCCGGCTGGTGCCCACGCCGACGGCCGAGGCCCTGCTGCGGGAGCTGCGGGAGCGCCGGCAGCGCGCCGTGCGGGCGGTGCTGGACCGGATGCCGCCCCGGACGCAGCAGGAGCTGCTGCTGGGGCTGCTGGCGTTCGCGCGGGCCGCCGCGTCGGAGGCACAGCCGGACTCGTCCGCCCGTACCGCCTGAACGCCCGCCCGCCGGCCGACCCCCTTCGACAGCTAGGAGCGTGTCTCAGTAAAGGGCACCCGCCTTGCATCTCGTGATCTTTCATACGGAATGATCCGGGTATGCGTCGTGAGGATGGGCTGTTCGAGGTCGAGCCGGTCGAGCCGAAGCGGACGCATCGTGCGGCGGCGGTGGACAAGACCTTCCGGGTGTTCGACCCGCGCCAAGTCCTACTGCTGCCGCCGTCGCTTGACGACTGGCTGCCCGAGGACCACCTGGCCCGGTTCGTCGCGGACCTGGTCGACGAGGTGCTGGACCTGGGGCCGGTCCTGGCCGACTACACCGAGAAGCGCGGCTACCCGCCGTATGATCCCCGGCTGATGGTGCGTCTGCTGATCTACGGCTACACCACCGGTGTGCGCTCCTCGCGGGCGATCGGGCGCAGGTGTGTCGACGACGTCGCGTTCCGGTTCCTGGCCGCCGACCAGGCACCTGACTTCCGCTCGATCGCCCGGTTCCGCCGCCGCCACCTGGACGCGCTCGCGGGCCTGTTCACCCAGTCGCTGCACCTGGCCATGAGGCTGGGCATGGTCAAGATGGGCCGCGTCGCCCTGGACGGTACGAAGCTGGAGGCTAACGCCTCCAAGCACAAGGCGATGAGCTACGGCCGCATGGTCGACAGGGAACAGCAGGTCGAGGCCGAGATCGCCCACCTGGAGGCCGCCGCCCAGGCTCTGCTGGCCGACGCCGAGGCCACCGACACCGCCGAGGACGCCACGTTCGGCGCCCACGGCAAGGACGCGGATCTGCCCGCCGAGCTGGACCGGCGCGAGAAGCGCCTCGCACGATTGCAGGCTGCCCGTGCCCAGATCGAGGCCGAGGCCGCCGAGAAAGCGCGACGCCACGCCGAGGACAAGGAGCGCCGCCGCCAGCAGCGCACCGGCACCAACGACGAGCGGGCCATCGCCGACGCCGGCGAGGCCGCCGCCGACAAGGCCCGCCCGAAGCCGAAGGCCCAGGCCAACTTCACCGACCCCGACTCGCGGATCATGAAGAACAGCGACGGCGCCTACATCCAGGCCTACAACGCCCAAGCCGTCGTCGACGAGCAACACCAGGTCATCACCGCAGCCGACGTGACGACCAACGCCTCCGACGCGCTGAACTACACCACCATGCTCGACCAGTCCGCCCAGAACACCAGCACCCATCCCAGGCAGGCCCTGGTCGACGCCGGCTACTGCTCCGAGGCCAACCTCGAAGCCGCGAAGGACCGCCACCTGTCCTGCGGCACCGACACGTTCATGGCCACCGGACGACTCGGCCACGACGAACAGGTCCCACCCGCGCCCCGCGGACGCATCCCCACCAACGCCACCCTGAAGGAACGCATGGCCCGCAAGCTACGGACCAAGCCCGGCAAGGCTGCCTACAGCCGCCGCAAGGCCATCGTCGAGCCCGTCTTCGGCCAGATCATGACCTGTCAGAACGGCCGCCAGCTCCTCCTACGCGGCGAGGACGGTGCCCGAGGCGAGTGGCGCCTGCTCGCCGCCTGCCACAATCTCCGCAAGATCTTCCGGCACGCGGGAACCGCTGGACTCACCGCCCTGGCCAGCTGACCGGCCCGACCGCCGACCAGGTCACCAACTCTTCCGGCCCGACACCCAACGGGCAGGACCCCCTGACAGCCCCCCAACAGCCCGGACAACCCCGCCACCACCAATCCACCGATCACGGATAGCGGGCCCCTTGCCCGTTACTGAGACACGCTCCTAGTGTCCTAGGACGAGCTACACGACGTGATCGCCCCCACAGTCACACGAACGCCCCAACAACGCGGACGCAGCCTCCGGGGAGGCGAAAGCGAGCCCGATATAGTGGCAGCGCAACGCGTCGGCCCGTGATCACCGCGGTTTCGGGCCGTACCAGGGGAGGTCCCAGCCCGGGATCGCACAAGGCGCCGGCGAGGGCCGGCCGGCAACGCGCACGTGCCTCCGCAGCGCCCGCCGCGGCGCCGGATCGTGCTGCGGAGGGAGGTTCGGTGTCGCGTCGGCCGGTGGGGGCGCAGCCCCCGGAGACCACCGGCGGCCCGGGCGCCGCGCCGAGCGGGGATCGGGTGCTCACCGTGCCCAACCTGATCAGCTTCGTTCGGCTGCTGGGCGTGCCGCTCTTCCTCTATCTGCTGCTGGTCGCGCACGCCGACGTGGCCGCCGTGGTGGTGCTCGCGATCGGCGGCACGACCGACTGGGTGGACGGTTGGATCGCCCGCCGGCTGCGCCAGGTCAGCCGTCTCGGCGAGCTGCTGGACCCGCTCGCCGACCGGCTCTACATCCTGGCGACGCTGCTGGCGTTCACGACCCAGGAGGTGGTGCCGTGGCAGTTCACGGCGGCGCTGCTGGCCCGGGAGTTGTTGCTGCTGGGGTCGCTGGGGGTGCTGCGCCGGCACGGGTACGGCCCGCCGCCGGTGCACTACGTGGGCAAGACGGCGACGTTCCTGCTGCTGGCCGCGTTCCCGATCCTGCTGCTGGCGCACGCCACCACGGCGGTCACCGCGACGGTGGCCGGTGCGGTGGGCTGGGGCCTGGCGTGGTGGGGCCTGGTGCTGTACTGGGCGGCCGGGGCGCTCTACGTGGTGCAGGCGGCGCGGCTGGTGCGGGCCGCCGGGTCGGGGGGAGTGGCGGCATGACGGGGCCGCAGCGCGCGGGGACGAGCGGTGAGGGCCGGGGTCCGGCGACCCGGGTGTACGCGCCGGACTTCCTGATGGAGTTGTTCCGCAAGCCGTTGGATCCGGGGTACGAGGACGCGGCGGCCCGGCGCCGGGAGTCGCCGCCGCCGGCGGGGTGGCGGGCGGCCTCGACGCGTTCGGTGAGCCTGTTGGTGATCGTGGTGGTGGGTTTCCTGTTCGCGGTGGCGTACCGGCAGACGGTGGCGGAGGAGCCGGGGCGCAGCACGGCGCGGGCGGGTCTGGTGGCGCAGATCAAGGAGCGCGAGGCGGAGACGGACGAGTTGGCGGCGCGGGCGGACCGGCTTCGGGAGGAGGTCGGTCGGCAGCGGGACGCGGCGTTGAGCGGTTCGCAGGCGTCGCGGCTGCGCACGCTGGAGGCGGGCACGGGCCTGGGCCGGGTGCGCGGTGACGGTGTGGTGGTGCGCCTGGCGGACGCGCCGGCGAAGGACAAGAACGCGGTGACGGGGTCGTCGGCCGGTCCGCCGCGGGTGTTGTACACGGATCTGCAGAAGGTGGCCAACGACCTGTGGGCGGCGGGCGCGGAGGCGGTGGCGATCAACGGTCAGCGGTTGACGGCGACGTCGACGATCCGGGCGGCGGGCGAGGCGATCCTGGTGGATTTCCGTCCGGTGACGGGGCCGTACGAGGTGTCGGCGGTCGGGCCGAGGTCGTTGCGGGAGCGGTTCGAGGACAGCCGGGCGGCGTTTCTGATGCGGGACCTGGTGGAGTCGGTGGGGTTGTCGTTCCAGGTGCGTGAGGTGGACGACCTCACCCTGCCGGCGGCTCCGGAGCCACGGCTACGCTACGCCGAGCCGTCGGTCAGTCCGAGTCCGCTCGTGTCGGGTTCGCCGGTGGCGCCCAAGTCCAGTCCCGGGCCGACCGGTTCGGGTTCGTCTCCCAGCCCCTCCGGAGGTGGCCGATGATCGCGGTGCTGGCGTTGCTCGCCGGTGTGGTCCTCGGGGTGTACCTCGATCCCAGTGTTCCCGCGGCGCTGCAGCCGTACCTGCCGATCGCCGTGGTCGCCGCGTTGGACGCGGTGTTCGGCGGGGTGCGGGCGAAGCTGGATCGGATCTTCGACGACAAGCAGTTCGTGGTGTCGTTCATCTCGAACGTGCTGGTGGCGGCGCTGATCGTGTATCTGGGCGACCAGTTGGGGGTGGGTGGGCAGCTGTCCACCGGTGTGGTGGTCGTGCTCGGGGTGCGCATCTTCGGCAATGTGGCGGCGATTCGCCGGCACCTGTTCCGGGCGTAGGTGTGTGGCGATGAGCGAGGAGCAGGGCGGGACGGGGACGGGGTGGCCGGGGGCGGTTCCGGGGCGTGCGGGTGGGCCGGCGGGGGAGCCTGATCCGCGGCCGGAGGCGCCCGATGCGGACGAGATCAGTCCGTTGGCGCCGGAGGGTGAGCCGGGTGACGGGCAGCGGCCGTCGCCGGAGGCGGAGCCGGGCGCCGACGGGTCGGCGGGTTCGGCCGGTGGGTTGGCGGCGGCGGGGCGGCGGTTCACCTCGGCGGGGGTGATGATCGCGCTGTTGCTGGGGTTGTTGGGTTTCACGCTGGTGGTGCAGTTGCGGACGACGTCGACGGATCCGACGACGGCGGCGACGCGGCAGGAGGACCTGGTCCGGATCTTCTCGGATCTGGATTCGCGGGAGAAGCGGCTGCGGCAGGACATCGAGTCGTTGGAGGAGAGCCAGCGGCAGTTGCGTTCGGGTGAGCAGGGTCGTCAGGCGGCGTTGGAGGAGGCGACGCGTCGGGCGGACGAGTTGGGGATCCTGGCGGGGACGTTGCCGGCGCGGGGGCCGGGGTTGGCGGTGCGCTTCGAGGCGGGGACGAAGCCGATTTCGGCGTACCGGATTCTGGACGCGGTGCAGGAGTTGCGGGGTGCGGGCGCGGAGGCGATGCAGATCTCGACGGGGGATCAGGCGCCGGTGCGGATCATCGCGTCGACGTACTTCCTGGACGGGGAGGACGGTTCGTTGGTGGTGGACGGGCGGCGGTTGACGGGTCCGTTCACGATCACGGTGATCGGTGATCCGGCGACGATGGCGACGGCGTTGAAGATTCCGGGCGGGGTGGCCGCATCGGTTGCCGGCGACGGCGGTACCGTGATCGTCGAGGAGCGTGATGTTGCCGAGGTTTCGGCGCTGCACGCGCCTGTGAAGTTGGAGCACGCCCGTCCGGTCTCCTGACCGGCGCGGTGGCGCCGGTTCTTCCGGTGCGACGATGGTCGACGACGGTGAGGGACGTCTGGTGATTCCTGAGGATCTGCGGTACACCGCCGAGCATGAGTGGGTGGCGGGTGACGGGTCGGGTTCGGTCCGGGTCGGCATCACGCACTTCGCGCAGGACGCGCTGGGCGACATCGTGTACGTCCAGTTGCCGGAGGCGGGCGCGGAGGTCGCCGCGGGTGACTCGTTGGGTGAGATCGAGTCGACGAAGAGCGTGTCGGAGATCTACGCCCCGGTCAGTGGGACGGTGGTGGCGCGTAACGAGGCGTTGGCGGACGCCCCCGAGGTGATCAACTCGGATCCGTACGGTGCGGGTTGGTTGGTGGAGATCACGCCGGGTGATCCGGCGGCGGTGGACGGGTTGTTGACCGCTGGTGCGTACCGGGAGCTCACCGAGAGCTGAGTGTCCGTTGGGCGTGCGGGGTTGTTTCCGCGCGTCCGGTTGCCCTGTATTTCGGCGCTGGCTAGGCTCGCCCAGTCGACCGAGAACCAAATAGTTGAGCGTTGCGGAATTGCCTTTGCGGGCACGGGGAGCCAGCCGCCGGGTGTGTACGTGCCCGGCGGCCAGACCCGCCATTACCCGACGCCGACGCGAAACAGATCCGTGAGGTGATCCATGACGCGCCCAGACGACGAGTTCACCCCGCTCGACGTCACTTCGACGCTCAATCTCGGTTCGCTCGAAGAAGTACTGGAGGGGCCGGACACCGATGTGGTGCCGAGCCGGATGTCCGGTTCGTTGCCGCCGGGAATGGCGCTGCTGGTGGTTCGTCGGGGTCCGAACGCGGGTGCCCGGTTCTTGTTGGATCATGATGTGACGACGAGTGGTCGGCACCCGGACAGTGACATCTTCCTGGACGATGTGACGGTGTCGCGGCGGCACGCGGAGTTCCACCGGGACGGTGGCACGTTCACGGTGCGGGACGTGGGAAGCCTGAATGGCACGTACGTGAACCGGGAGCGGGTCGAGGCGGCCACGTTGAGTAATGGTGACGAGGTGCAGATCGGTAAGTTCCGGGTGGTGTTCATCGCCGGTCCGCGTCCGGAGGAGGCCGGCCGGGGGTGAACGAGCCTGCGGCTTCGATGCCGGCCGGGGCGGCCCGGTCCCAGGCGCTGATGAGCATCGGTGAGGTGCTGGCGCATCTGCGGGCGGAGTTTCCGGACGTCACGATCTCGAAGTTGCGGTTCCTGGAGGCCGAGGGGCTGGTGGAGCCGCAGCGGACGGCGGCGGGGTACCGGAAGTACAGCTGGGACGATGTGGCGCGGTTGCGGTTCGTGTTGACCGCGCAGCGGGACCAGTATCTGCCGTTGCGGGTGATCCGTGAGCAGCTTGCCGGGTGGGACGCGTCCGGTGACGGGCCGGTGTCGTCGCGGCCGACGTTGGTGGCGGTGGGTCCGGGTGGTGAGGTGCCGGGGCGGGCCGCGTCGGCGGAGCCGGCGGATTCGGCACAGGTGCGGCTGGGCCGGTCGGATCTGATCGCGCGCAGCGGGGTCGACGAGTCGACGTTGGCCGAGTTGGAGCGGCTCGGGTTGGTGGTGTCGGATCCGCCGGGTTGGTACGACGGGGATGCGTTGATCATCGCGCGGGCGGTGGCGGGGTTGGCGGCGTACGGGTTCCAGCCGCGGCATCTGCGGGGTTATCGGACGGCGGCGGATCGGGAGGTCGGTCTGTTCGCGCAGTTGGTGGCGCCGTTGGCGCGGCAGAGTGATCCGGCGGCGCGGGCGCGGGCGGCGGAGACGGCGCGGGAGTTGGTGGCGTTGTCGCAGCAGTTGCACGCGGCGTTGGTGCGGGTGGGGTTGCGGTCGACGTTGGGTCGCTGATCCTGTGTGGTGCTGCGCGGCCCGGGCGTGGGCCCGGGCCGCGTCGGTGTCTGCGGGGGCGGTGGGAAAGATCTGGGTCGGGGTGCGTGTCGTAGGCTTGCTGGGGTAACCCCTTTCTGGCGCGGGGCGTGGTGCACGTAGCGCATGGGACGTGTGTGTCGCGGTCCGTGTACCGTGCAGGAAGGGCACGGTGCGGGCGTAGGTGACAACGACACGGAGGCGGCGGTGCGCGAGCTGAGCGTGGTCGGGGTTCGGGTGGAGTTGCCCAGCAATCAGCCGATCGTCCTGCTGCGGGAGGTCGAGGGGGACCGCTATCTGCCGATCTGGATCGGCGCGGTCGAGGCGACGGCGATCGCCTACGAGCAGCAGGGGGTCAAGCCGGCCCGGCCGTTGACGCATGATCTTCTGCGGGACGTGTTGGCGGCGTTGCAGGCGCCGTTGCGGGCGGTGGAGATCACCGAGTTGAAGGAGAACGTCTTCTACGCCGATCTGTTGATCGGTGACGGGGTGCGGGTGTCGGCGCGGCCGAGCGATTCGATCGCGTTGGCGTTGCGGGTCGGGGCGCCGATTCGTTGTGCCGAGCAGGTCCTCAGTGAGGCGGGGATCGTGATCCCGGACGAGCAGGAGGACGAGGTGGAGAAGTTCCGGGAGTTCCTGGAGCAGGTGCGTCCGGAGGATTTCGCCGGCTGAGGTGCTCGGTCCGTTTCCGTTTTTTCACGTTCCGGCTTGGTCACTGTGGGTGACGGCCTGGTGGCGTTGGTGATCTTTGCTGTGGCTGCGCGGCGTGTCGCGTCCCTTCCTGCCCGGTAACCCTTCAAGGGCGCTATAGGGTTGCCGTGTCGAGGGGTGCACGTCCCGGAAACGACGTGTCACCGCACTGGCGGGGAGGTTGTCCGGATGCACGAGCCGCGAGATCCCGATCCTGGTGTGCAGCAGCAGGGGGCGGGTGGTGTGCCGGCGGGGCCGGCGACTGAGGGTGACGGTGCGGTGGGCTACCGGGGTGTGACGGCGTGCCACGCGGTGGGCATCACGTACCGGCAGTTGGACTATTGGGCGCGGACGTCGCTGGTGGTGCCGAGCGTGCGGGACGCGTCGGGTTCGGGGACGTCTCGGCTGTACTCGTTCCGCGACCTGGTGGTGTTGAAGGTCGTGAAGCGTCTGTTGGACGCCGGGGTGTCGTTGCAGAACATCCGTAAGGCGATCGAGGCGTTGCGCTCGCGTGGGGTGGCCGATCTGGCGGGCATCACGTTGATCTCGGACGGGACGACGGTGTACGAGTGCCGGTCGCCGGAGGAGGTGGTCGACCTGTTGCAGGGCGGCCAGGGCGTGTTCGGTATCGCGATCGGTGGGGCGTTCAAGGAGATCGAGGGTTCGCTGTCGCATCTGCCGGCGGAGCCTGCGGCGGTGCCGCAGGAGCCGGCGGTGGATCCGGTGGGCGACGAGTTGGCGGCGCGTCGGGCGCGTCGCCGCGCGGGCTGACGGCGGCGGTCCTCGGCGGGGACGCGCGGGCGTCTGCGCTGGTCACCGCCGGTGTCGGGTGTCCATTGTGGCGTCCCTGGCGGGATGTGTCTGTTCTGCGGGCTCCTGGGGCAAGTCGCCTTGTTGACAGTTTTTGTGTTCCCAGGAATCCTAATGGCCGGCTCGTCGCCCGGTGGAGGGTTGTCGCCGCGCGTGTCCGCACTGCGTGGGGACGGTGAGCCGGTGACGATGCGAGGAACGGCGACGACGCTGCCCGACGATCGGATTTGAAGCAGAGTGCATGCTGACAGTCATGCCACCACGACGTTGGTGGATGTCGACGGACGTCTCATGAACGGGGCCGGGTCGGGTTGCCCGGTCATGCACGCTCCTGCGCCGGCGGCGCCGCTGGTGCCGCCGCCCGGCGAGGTCCTGGCGGAGGCGGTGGAGTTCCTGCACCTGTATCACGACGAGCGGCGGTTGCCCGGGGTGGCGGCGCGGATCGCGCAGCTGCGCGAGGAGATCGCGCTGACCGGTACGTACCGGCACACCACTGAGGAGTTGGTGTACGGGGCGAAGGTGGCGTGGCGCAATTCGGTGCGCTGTGTGGGCCGGGTGCGGTGGGCGGGGTTGAAGGTCCGGGACCGCCGGACCGTGGTCACCGTGTCGGGGATCGCGCGGGAGTTGGCGCAGCATCTGGTGGCGGCGGACAACGGCGGGCGGATCCAGTCGGTGATGACGGTGTTCGCGCCGGACCGGCCGGGGGTGGGTCCGCGGGCGCGGATCTGGAACGACCAGCTGATCCGGTACTGCGGGTACCGGGCGGGCGGCGACACGGTGCTGGGTGATCCGGCGCAGGTGGCGATGACGGACGCGGCGCAGCGGCTGGGTTGGCGTCCGCCGCCGGTGTTGGGCCGGTTCGACCTGCTGCCGTGGGTGATCGAGACGGAGTACGAGGACCCGACGCTGGTGGAGGCGCCGCGGGAGCTGGTGCGGGAGGTCGCGCTGGTGCACCCGGAGCACCGGTGGTTCGAGCAGCTGCGGCTGCGCTGGCATGCCCTGCCGGTGATCAGTAACATGCGGTTGCGCATCGGTGGGGTGGACTACAGCTGCGCACCGTTCAACGGCCACTATCTGGGTGACGAGATCGGCACCCGGAACCTGGGCGACCAGGGCCGTTACGACCAGTTGCTGCCGGTGGCGCGGGGGTTGGGATTGGACACGTCCCGGGAGGACACATTGTGGCGGGAACACGCCGCCCTGGTGATCAACCAGGCGGTGCTGTACTCGTTCAAGCAGGCCGGGGTGCGGGTGTCGGATCCGCACACCGAGTCGGAGCTGTTCATGAAGTTCTGCGCGCAGGAGGAGCGGGCGGGTCGGCCGGTGCACGGTGACTGGTCGTGGCTCAACGGCAGTGTGGGGTGGGCGGCGTTGCACGCGGTGCACCACCGCTACTACGACACGCGGGTGCCGAACCTTAACCTGTGGCCGGGGGAGCGCGCGTACGGGCCGACCGGGGTGGCGCAGTTGGGTCTGCGGCAGCGGCACGTCGCGGCCCGGCTGCGGGAGGGCTGAGCCGTGGACGTCGCGGCGCTGCGGCAGAGCTGGGCCCAGTTCTCCATGGCGGGCCCGGAGGCGGCGAAGTACTTCTACGCCACGTTGTTCCTGATCGCGCCGGAGACCCGGTCGATGTTCCCGACGAACATGCAGTATCAGCAGGACAAGCTGTTGGCGGCGTTGGGGCACATCATCACGCACGTCGACGACGAGCGAGAGTTGACGGCGTTCGCGCAGCGGTTGGGCGCCGACCACCGGCGGTTCCGGGGTGAGGACCGGCAGGGCCGGTCGGTGCCGTTGGCGGAGTGGCACTACATCTGGGTCGGGCAGGCGCTGCTGTCGACGTTGGAGCGGTTCCTGGGGCCGCGGTGGACGCCGGCGTTGCGGGCGGACTGGGCGACGGCGTACGAGACGGTGGCGCGGATGATGCTGACCGGCGCGGCGGAGGCGGAGCGGACGTCGCCGCCGTACTGGGAGGCGGAGGTGCTGGCGACGCAGCGGCGGCGGGCGGACGTGTGCGTGTTCACGGTGCGCCCGAACTATCTGTGTGACTACCTGCCGGGGCAGTCGCTGCCGGTGCAGGTGCCGGCGTTGCGGACGTGGCGGTACCTGTCGCCGGCGAACGCGCCGCGTCCGGACGGGACGATGGAGTTCCACGTCCGCGCGGCGGGCCGGTTCTCCACGCACCTGGTGCGCAAGCTGCAGGTGGGTGACCAGCTGCTGCTGGGGTTGCCGGTGGGTACGGCGTTGTCGTCGTTCAACCGGTCGCCGCAGCTGCCGCTGCTGCTGGTGGCCGGCGGTACGGGTCTGGCGCCGCTGCGGGCGGTGGCCGAGGCGGTGCAGCAGGGGCCGGGGCGGCCGACGACGCTGGTGGTGGGTGGCAAGACGCCGGACGACCTGTACGACGACCGGGCGTTGCGGGAGTTGGCGGCGATGCCGCCGGCGGGGGCGTGGCAGTCCGGTGGCGGCGGCGGGTGGCTGCGGTACGTGCCGACGGTGGAGACCGGGTGGCAGTGGCAGGGTGCGGTGGGTACGGCGGCGGACGCGGCGGTGCGGTTGGGGCCGTGGCGGGACGCGGAGGTGCTGGTGTGCGGCAGCCCGGAGATGACCCAGGCGACGCTTTCCGCCCTGGCGGCCTCCGGCGTCGCGCCGGACCGGATACTCGTGGAGAGTTACGACCATTCCCTGTATCCGCCTCTGGTGAACGCGGCGGCGTCCGCGTCGCCTGACGTCACTTGGATGGGTGCCCAATGAGCACGAACCACGGCGATCTGGTCGCCGTCGACCCGCGTGGTGAGACGTCGCGGGCGTTGGCCGCGTTGGAGGCGCGCCGGTTCCGCGGCGCCCAGTGGTTGGACGCGGACGAGGTGGCGCGCGTGGCCCGCTCGGCCGACGAGCGGCTGGCGTTCCTCGGCGGTGAGCTGGACCGGCTGCGGCGGGAGAACGAGCTCCTGGCGCAGCAGGTGGAGTTGCTGCGGCACGGGGCGTTGCCGGGCGCGGCCGGGCAGCAGGGCCCGGACCCGATGGTGGTGGAGTTGGCGGTGCGGGCGCAGGACGAGGCGAACCGGACGATCGGTGAGGCCAGCGAGGAGGGCGCGGAGATCATCGCCGACGCCCGGCGGCAGGCCGACGAGATCCTCGCGGAGGCGCACCGGCGGGCCGGGGCGGTGCCCGCGCAGGCGGGTCCGGCGGGTGAGGATCTGCGGCGGCAGGTACGGGAGTTGGAGGGCCGGCACGCGGCGTTGTCGGCGGCGGTGGCGGCGGCGCAGCAGCACCTGAGCCAGTGGCAGGCGCGGCTGGCGGAGCAGGCGGAGCAGTTGCGGGCCGACGCGGTCACTGCCGGGGCGGCCAGCGCGCACCTGCGGCAGGTGCTCGGCGGGTAGCCCGCCGTCCGGCGCCGGTGCGGGCCGCCCCGGCCGGGTGGGCTCGTGGACGCGGGTGCGGCGGCGGTCGCCGCCACCGTCGGCGGTGCGGCAGCATGGACGGCGTGACCGAGACGATCGACGCCCTCGCGGGGCTGCTCGCCGCCGGCGGGGTCGTGGTGCTGTCGGGCGCCGGCCTGTCCACCGAGTCGGGCATCCCGGACTACCGGGGGCCGAGCGGTGTGGCCCGCCGGCACACCCCCATGACGTTCCAGACGTTCACCGGTGACCCGGTGGCCCGGCGGCGGTACTGGGCGCGTAGCCACCTGGGGTGGCGTGCGGTCGCCGGGGCGGCGCCGAACGCGGGGCACCGGGCGGTGGCCCGGCTGCAGCGGGCGGGGCTGGTCGACGCGGTGATCACCCAGAACGTCGACGGGCTGCATACCGCCGCGGGGTCGCCGTCGGTGGTGGAGTTGCACGGCCGGTTGGCCGAGGTGGTGTGCCTGGACTGCGGCAACCTGATCTCCCGGTGGGAGTTGGACCGGCGGCTGCGGGAGGCGAACCCGGGGTTCGCGGCCGCGGCGGCGGCGGTCAACCCGGACGGTGACGTGGATCTGCCGGACGAGACGGCTGCCGGGTTCACGACGGTCGACTGCACGTTCTGCGGCACGGGGATGCTGAAACCGGACGTGGTGTTCTTCGGGGAGGCGGTGCCGCCGGCGCGGGTGGCGCGTTGTTTCGACCTGGTGGACGAGGCCCGGTCGCTGCTGGTGCTCGGGTCGTCGTTGACGGTGCTGTCGGGGCGCCGGTTCGTGATCCGCGCGGCGCGGCGGGGTGTTCCGGTGGCGATCGTCAACCAGGGGGCGACCCGCGGTGACGGGTATGCGGCGGTGACGGTGGACGCGCCGCTGGGGGTGGTGGTGCCGGCCCTGGCCGACCGGGTCGCCGGCGAGCCGGTCGGGTCGCCGGTCTGAGCGGGCGGCAGGGGCGTCCGGGCGGGGCCGCCGGGCGCCGACCCGGACCGGCGGCGCGGCCGGCCGGGTGGCGCTGGTAGCGTGGAGTGCGCCGGTACACCCACGTGGGAGAGACCGCCCGGGTGTCGCGGGCGGCGCCGAAGGGGCAGACCCCTCCCCGGAACCTCTCAGGCAAAAGGACCTCGTGGGCAGGCACTGTGGAGCAGCCCCACGCCGTGTGGGGTGCGACTCAGGGGGAGGCCGACCTGTTCGACCTCACCCCGGAGTGTCCGCCCATGACCGCAGAGCAGTTCGCCGCCCGGCACATCGGCCCCGACCCGCAGGCGGAGCGTCGCATGCTGCAGGCCGTCGGCTACGACTCGATCGACGAGCTGATGGACGCGGCGATCCCCGAGGTGATCCGCTGGCACGGCACCCTGGGCCTGCCGGAGCCGGCCAGCGAGCACGACGCCCTGGCCGAGCTGCGGGCCCTGGCCGCCCGCAACACCGTCGCCGTGTCCATGATCGGGCTGGGATATCACGGTACGCACACCCCGGCGGTGATCCGCCGTAACGTGCTGGAGAACCCGGCCTGGTACACGGCGTACACGCCGTACCAGCCGGAGATCAGCCAGGGCCGCCTGGAGGCGCTGCTGAACTTCCAGACGATGGTGACCGATCTGACGGGGCTGGCCACGGCGAACGCGTCGATGCTCGACGAGGGCACCGCCGCGGCGGAGGCGATGACCCTGGCCCGGCGGGCGTCGAAGAGCAAGAGTCCGGTGTACGTGGTCGACGCGGACACCCTCCCGCAGACCGTGGCGGTGATCACCGGCCGGGCGGAGCCGCTGGGCATCGAGGTGCGGGTGGTCGACCTGGACGCCGACGAGTTGCCGGCGGAGTTCTTCGGCCTGCACCTGCAGTACCCGGGGGCGTCGGGGGCGGTACGCGACCACGCGGGCCTGGTCGCCGCGGCGCACGCCGTGGGGGCGCTGGTGACGGTGGCGGCGGACCTGTTGGCGTTGACGCTGCTGCGCCCGCCGGGGGAGATCGGCGTGGACATCGCCGCCGGCACCACGCAGCGGTTCGGGGTGCCGATGGGTTTCGGTGGCCCGCACGCCGGCTACCTGGCGGTGCGTGCCGGTCTGGAGCGGATGCTGCCGGGGCGTCTGGTGGGGGTGTCCCGCGACGCGGCCGGCGCCCCGGCGTACCGGTTGGCGTTGCAGACCCGGGAGCAGCACATCCGTCGGGAGAAGGCGACCAGCAACATCTGCACCGCGCAGGTGCTGCTGGCGGTGATGGCCGGCATGTACGCCGTCTACCACGGCCCGGACGGGCTGCGTGGGATCGCCGAGCGCACGCACCGGATGGCGGCGCGGCTCGCCGACGGCCTGCGTGCCGGTGGCGTTGAGGTCGTCGACGTGCCGTTCTTCGACACGATCACCGCGGTGGTGCCGGGCCGGGCCGCCGAGGTGGTGGCCGCCGCCGCGCAGCGCAACGTCAACCTGCGGCTGGTCGACGCCGACCGGGTGGGGATCTCGTGCGACGAGACCACCACCGGCGCGCACCTGAACGCGGTGTGCGCCGCGTTCGGGGTGCCGGCCGCGCACGGTGGGACGGACACCCGGCTGCCGGAGGCGTTGCGACGCACCGGTGACTTCCTCACCCACCCGGTGTTCCGCAGCCACCGGTCGGAGACGGCGATGCTGCGGTACCTGCGGCGGCTGGCCGACTTCGACTACGCCCTGGACCGGGGCATGATCCCGTTGGGGTCGTGCACGATGAAGCTGAACGCCACCACCGAGATGGAGCCGGTGAGCTGGGCGGAGTTCGCGCACATCCACCCGTTCGCCCCCGAGTCGCAGACCGCCGGCTATCGGGAGATGATCGCGCAGTTGGAGGGCTGGCTGGCGGAGGTGACCGGCTACGACGCGGTCAGCGTGCAGCCCAACGCCGGGTCGCAGGGGGAGCTGGCGGGGCTGCTGGCGATCCGCGCGTACCACCGCTCGCGGGGTGAGGGGCACCGGGACGTGTGCCTGATCCCGTCGTCGGCGCACGGCACGAACGCGGCGTCGGCGGTGATGGCGGGTATGCGGGTGGTGGTGGTCGGCTGTGACGGTGACGGCAACGTCGACCTGGTCGACCTGGACGCGAAGATCGACAAGCATCGGGGCGCGCTCGCGGCGATCATGGTGACGTATCCGTCGACGCACGGGGTGTACGAGACGGGCATCGCGTCGCTGTGCGCGAAGGTCCACGACGCGGGCGGGCAGGTGTACGTCGACGGGGCGAACCTCAACGCCCTGGTGGGGTTCGCCAAGCCGGGCCGGTTCGGGGCGGACGTGTCGCACCTGAACCTGCACAAGACGTTCTGCATTCCGCACGGCGGCGGTGGTCCGGGGGTGGGTCCGGTGGCGGTGCGCGCGCACCTGGCGCCGTTCCTGCCGGGTGACCCGGCGGGTGAGCGGGCCGAGGGCGCCGTGGCGATCTCGGCGGCGCGCTACGGGTCGGCGGGGATCCTGCCGATCCCGTGGGCGTACCTGCGGATGATGGGCGCGGCGGGGCTGACCCGGGCGACGGGGGTGGCGGTGCTGGCGGCGAACTACGTGGCGGCGCGGCTGCGGGAGCACTTCCCGGTGCTGTACGCCGGCAACAAGGGCCTGGTGGCGCACGAGTGCATCCTGGACCTGCGTCCGTTGACGAAGGCCAGCGGGGTGAGCGTGGACGACGTGGCGAAGCGGCTGATCGACTACGGTTTCCACGCGCCGACGATGTCGTTCCCGGTGGCGGGGACGCTGATGGTGGAGCCGACGGAGAGTGAGGACCTGGCCGAGCTGGACCGGTTCTGCGATGCGATGATCGCCATCCGGGGTGAAATCGACAAGGTGGCCTCGGGTGAGTGGCCGGCAGGGGACAATCCCCTGGTCAACGCCCCGCACACGGCGGCGATGGTGTCGGCCGACGAGTGGGGGCACGCCTATCCGCGGTCGGTGGGGGCGTACCCGGCGGGTGTGGATCGGGCGGGGCGGTACTGGCCGCCGGTGCGGCGTATCGACGGCGCGTACGGTGACCGGAACCTGGTGTGCTCGTGTCCGTCGCCGGAGGCGTTCGAGCTGTGACGGGCGGCGCCGGGGCGGTGCCGAGCGTGCCGCCCCGGCCGGCGCGTCGAGGCCGGCGCCGGCCGGTGTGCCCGGGTGACCGGCCCAGGCGTTGACGCTGAGTGACTGGTCAGGCGACGAGGGCGTGTCGGGCGGGGCCGCGGTGGGGGGCGATGGTGCGGCCGTCGGGGAGTAGTTCGCCGGTGTCCTCGAAGACGATGACACCATTGCAGAGTAGGCTCCAGCCCTGCTCAGGGAAGCAGGCGAGGACCCTGGCGGCTTCCCGGTCGGTGGCTTCGGCGGAGGGGCAGGTGGGTTGGTGCTGGCACATCGGGTTCTCCGGACTGTGGGGGCACTGTGTCATGGTTCACATGACCAGTGACGCACAGTACCAAGCGTTTGCGCGCAGCATCGAGCCGGTTCCCGTCATGTCGGCGGGAAATCCACTGAACGGATGATGGAGAATGGGCCAGATGGCGTGGAAGCGCTTCCACTGACGCGGGTCGACGCACCCGCCGCCCCGCACGGCTGCCGCGACCGGCTCGTCGAACGCGACCGACTCGAGTGGCGCCTCGCCGACGGCGGCGACCCCGCCGCCCTCGCCGAGGCGTTCCTGACCGGCCACGGCCTGGCCGCCGACGACCTGAGCCGCCCCGCGGCCCACCACCTCGACGGGCCGTGCGGGGCCGCCCTGTACGTCTCCGCCGCCGCCGGCGCCGTCATGGCCGCCGGCCACCCCGGCGCGCCCACCCCCGCGCCCGCCCTGCCCGACCTCGCCGTCGTCGTCTACGACCACGCCGCCACCCCGCCACCCGCCCCGCCACCCGGCGGCGAATGGTGGATCGGGCCGTGGACCCCGAGCTGGACCGACCGCCAGCACGCCGACGCCGTGGCCGCCGTCCGCGCCGCCATCGGCCGCGGCGACGTCTACCAGGTCAACCTCGTCGGCCATGCCGCCGCCCCGTACACCGGCGACCCCCGACCCGCCCTCGCCCGGCTCGCCCGACTGCCCGGCGCCCGCTACGGCGGCACCCTGCACGGCCCCGGCTGGTCCATCGGCTGCGCCTCCCCGGAGACCCTGATCGCCGTGCACGCCGGCCGGCTGGTCACCCGCCCCATCAAGGGCACCCGCCCCGCCACCGCCGCCGGCCGCCGCGACCTGCTCGCCTCCGCCAAGGAACGCGCCGAACACATCATGATCGTCGACCTGGAACGCAACGACCTCGCCCGCGTCGCGGCCACCGGCAGCGTCACCGTCGACGAACTGTTCGCCGTACGCCGCTGGTGCGACCTGTGGCAGGCCGAGTCCACCGTCTCCGCCGCCTGCGCCGACGGGCTCGGCCTGGCCGACCTGCTGCGCGCCGTCTGCCCCGGCGGGTCCGTCACCGGCGCCCCGAAACTGGCCGCCCTCGACCTCGTCGCCGCCTGCGAACCCGTCGGCCGCGGCGCCGGCATGGGCGCGCTCGGCTGGATCGGCCCCGGCCGCCTCGACCTGGGCCTGACCATCCGCACCGCCGCCGCCGACAGCCACCTGCTGCACAACTGGGCCGGCGGCGGCATCACCTGGGACAGCGACCCCGACGCCGAGGTCGCCGAGGCCGCCGCCAAGGCCCGCCCCGTACGCGCCGCCCTCGCCGGCGGCCCCACGCGGGCGCACCGATAGCCTGCTGCCATGACGATGCGGCCCATCCGGATCATCGGCGACCCGGTGCTGCGCACCGCCTGCGAGCCGGTGACCAGCTTCGACGCCGAACTGCGTGCCCTGGTCGGCGACCTCATGGACACCCTGCTCGGCGCCCCCGGGCGCGCCGGCGTCGCCGCCCCGCAGATCGGCGTGAACGCCCAGGTGTTCGTCTACGACGCCGACGGCCACCGCGGGCACATGATCAACCCGACCCTGGAGCTGTCCGACGAACTGCAGGACGACGACGAGGGCTGCCTGTCCATTCCCGGCCTGTACTTCCCGACCCCCCGCGCCCTGCACGCCACCGCCCGCGGCTTCGACCAGCACGGCGAGCCGCTGACCATCTCCGGCAGCGGATTCCTCGCCCGCGCCCTGCAACACGAGACCGACCACCTCGCCGGCCGCCTCTACGTCGACACCCTGCGCGGGGACGTGCGGCGGCGGGCGCTGCGGGAGATCCGCGCCGGCCGGTTCGACTCGCCCCGCCGACGCCCCTGACGACACGGGTGCGGCCGGTGCGCCCGGCCACCCCCGCGCCCGCTCATCCGGTCACTTCGGCGGCGGGGCCACCAGACAGGTCGCGGTCGACCGGTTCCCGGAGTCGTCCACGCCGGTGATCACCGCGTCGCCGCGCAGCGTCACCTTGTAGTCGACGTCTCCGGTGCCGTCCTTGACCCGGGACTGCCCGCCCGGCGCCTGCACCAGCTTGATCTTGGTGCCGGCGGGGAACGGCCCGAACGTCACCGACGGGTCCGCCGCGTCACCGATGTACACCTCCACGTCCGTGTCGACGACATCCGTGGCGGTCAGCTCGTAGAACCCGTCCGGGTTGTACGAGCCGGGGGTGTTGTCCCCGCTCGGGTTGTTCGTCGGCACGCACCGCGTGATCGGGGCGGTGGTGTCCACCACCCGCATCACCGCGCTGTCGCTGCCGGTGTTGCCGGCGGCGTCGGTGGCGGTGCAGGTGACCGTCGTGGCGCCCAGCGGGAACGTGCTGCCGGGCGGCGGCACGCAGGTCGGGGTCAGCGGCCCGTCGACGTTGTCGGTGGCGCTGGCCGGGTAGTCGATCACCGCGCCGGCCGGGCCGGTCGCCTCGACCGTCCGGTCGTCGACGACCACGGCCGGCGGGGTGACGTCGTTGACGCGCACGGTGATGTGCTCGACGAACTCCGGCCCGCCGGGCAGCCCGTTGAGCAGGAAGTCCACCGTGCAGTGCAGGACGGCACCCTGCGGGGCGTCCCCGGCGACCGTGATGGTCTCGGCGAACGGCACGTCCGTGCCGCTCTGCTGGGTCCGCGACGGCGCGTCGAAGCTCACCGACAGACCCGCGTCGCAGGACGTCACCGTCGGCGTGACGGTGACGTCCAGGTCCCGCAGCCCGTTCAGGATCGCCGCGGTGACCGTGTCCGGGGCGCTGTCGACCACCTGACCACCCGTGGCGGTGGCCACGGCCGTGGCCTGGCCGTCGGCGTCCAGCCCGCCACCCTCGCCGCCGACGTCGACCGCGAGCACGCGCGCGTCGTCGGCCTGCAACGCGGCGGTGGCCTGGGCGAGGGTGTGCCCGGCGCTGGGGTCGTGGCTGGGGGCGTCACCCACCAGCACCACGATCCGGCTGCTGCCCGACCGGTAGGCGATCGCGCCGTCGGAGACCTCGAACAGGGCGTTCACCCAGGCCTCCGGGAAGTCACCGCCCCCGTCGGCGAGCAGCCCGTCGACGGCGTTCTGCAGGTCGATGGCGTCGGCGGTGAGGTTCTGCCGGACCTGGAACAGCTCCGGCCCGTCGTCCTCGTCCCGGTAGGAGGCGACCGCGAACTCGGCGCCGGGCTGCGCGGTGCGGACGCTGTTGATCACCTGCTGGAGGTTGCTCCGGACGTTCTCGATCGCCGGGCCCATGCTGCCGGTCGTGTCGACCAGCAGCACCACATCCGGCTTCGGCGGGATCGCCGGGGTCGAGACCACCTTGCTGATCGGGATGGCGGTGCCCGGGTCGGCGGCCCGGTCCACCGTGCCCGGGTCGACCCCCGGGGCCGCCCAGGCGGGGGCCGCCACGGCGGTCACCATCGCGGTCACGGCGGCGACGGTCACCCCCCTGACGCGCCCGCGGGGCGCTGCTGTGAAACCCATCGTGTCTCCTTCGCGGCTGCGCCGCGCCCGCCGGCGGGCGCGGCCTCGAAGGCAGACGCTAGGGGCCGCCCGGGTCCCCGCCGGCGCGACACAAGCCCAGGTCAGCGTCGGGTTGTTGACCCGGCGTGGCGGCTGGACACGCCGGACCGGCCGACCCCCGCCATCACGCCCGGCGGTGCAGCGCGCACTCGGTGAAGTCGGCGACCCGGGTGAAACCCAGCCGCTCGTACAGGCGCACCGCCGCGGCGTTGTCCGCCCGCACGTTGAGCGTCACATGATCGACCTCGCCGCGCAGCCGGGCGCACAACGCGGCCACCGCCGCGGCGGCCAGGCCCCGGCCCCGGGCGCGCGGGTGCGTGGTGACGTTGCCCAGCGCGGCCACCCGCCAGGTGGGGGAGAACACGTGCACCCCGGCCACCGCGACCAACTCGCCGGCCTCCCGCACGCCCACGTACCGGCCGGTGTCCAGCATCCGGGCCCGGCGCCTGGGTAGCTGACCCAGCTCGCCAAATCTTTGATCTTGATGCGGCGGGCGGCGTACGGAAACGTTCGTTTCGGCCAGCTCCTCACCGACGACCGCGCCCCGCTGCGCACCCGGGTCGCCGCGGTGATCCTGCTGCTCTACACCCAGCCCGTCAGCCGGATCACCCGGCTCACCATCGACGACATCATCCGCGACGGCGACCAGGTCCTGCTGCACCTCGGCGACCCACCCTCACCGGTGCCCGAGCCGGTCGCCGCGCTGCTGCTCGAGTATCTCGGCCAGCCACCAACATGCGCACCGCCACCAACCGCGACTCGCGCTGGCTGTTCCCCGGCCGCCACGTCGACCACCCCGCCACGGCGGCGAGTTCTTCTTCGGCGACCCCGCCACTTGGGGCACGCCCGACGTGACCACGGTGATCGACACCCGCCTCTACGGTGTTGCCACCGCCTGCAGCTGGAACCGGCTGCACCCCCGCCTGACGCACCGCAACGCCTGGATCGACCAAACCGGCGACCGCCGCTCATCGAAGGCACCGTGATCCGGCTCGAGGTGAATCACCTGCCTGGCGGCGCGATCCCGAAACCGGTATGGCTGTGGTGGTCCGAAACAGCCGCGACGCCCGCCGACGTGGACCGGCTCTGGCAGGCATTCCTGCGCCGCTTCGACATCGAGCACACCTTCCGCCTGTTCAAACAGACCCTCGGCTGGACCTGCCCGAAGATCCGCACCCCACAAGCCGCCGACCGATGGACCTGGCTCATCCTGGCCGTCCAACAGCCGTCTACGCGCAGCTACGCCTGGCCCGCGGCCTGATAGCTGACCTAGCCGTCCCTGGGAGAAACCGACACCACCCGGACGCCTCTCACCCGCCCGCGTCCGGCGAGGGGTTCCGGCACCTCCGCGCGAAAACCGCATGCCTGGCCAGCGCGCCAAAAACCTTCCCGCCCAGGCCCCGGACGACCACCAGGCCGACGCAACAAACAACCCTGGCAACGCCGCCACAGCTCACTGGACATGCTCACCCCGGTTGAGTACAAAGGCTCCACCCGATCGCCCTATCCGTAGCCTGACGCCAACCAACACGGTTCCGAGAAACCCGGGAACATCACAGTCTCCATCAAACCCGGGGCTTGACAACCCTCCACCTTGGGCGCAACCGAAAACATCTGAGGCAGGAGACTACACAGAGGCGTCGGGCCGACCTGGCCGCCGACGCCGCCGAGCCGCTTCCGCGCCTCAGCCACACACCGTTACTCGGAAAGCCTCATTGTCCAGAATTCTCGCCAACCCGCACAGACTCGACATGTCAGGCCAGACCCTTGGGCACTCGCCGCGAGTTCACCCCCTGGTGATCTATTACTCTCTACCGAAAAGTTGCCTTGGCGGGTAGGTTTCGGTGCGACAGTCGGGCGCGCGGAGGCAGCGCGCACCTTCGCGAATCGAGGCTGGGTCATGTCGTATGACTTCCGGGGCATGACGTTCGTTATCACGGGTGGCACCAGAGGAATCGGCGCAAGTACCGCTCGTGCTGCCGCGCGCTACGGAGCAAACGTTGTAATCAGCGGCACGAACGAGGCGTCGGGCAAATCAGTCGAGAATGAAATCGTCAGGTCTGGGGGCCAGGCTTCATTCGTCGCCTGCGACTTGCGTGACGCGGAGCAGGTCCAGGCGCTGATGTCCAGGGCGGTGGAGTTGTACGGCGGGATTGACGTGCTACACAACAACGCTGGCATCAACGAGACGGCCTTGACCAGCGGGGTGTCGCTGGAGGACATGGCGGTCGAAACCTTCGACCATGTCCTTGGCGTGAACGTGCGCGGCGCATGGCTGTGCGCCAAGTACGCGCTGCCTCAGTTGAAGGCCAGCTGCCGCAAGCCGTCAATCATCAACACCACTTCGACCGGCTCGTTTGTGGCGTTTCCCGGCTGTATCGCCTATGGCGTGAGCAAGGGCGGACTCAGCCTCTTGACGAAGAACCTCGCCCTGGACCTCGCGAAGTACGGCATACGAGTCAATAGCATCGCCCCGGGCGTTACCGAGACCCAGATGGTGGCCGACTACATGAACGCCGCCCCCGACCCCGAGGCCCATGCGCGGGCGATGTCCGGGACACATCTGGTGCCGCGGCTCGGCCAACCCAACGAGATCGCAGAACTCGTCTGCTTCCTCGCCAGCGACAAGGCCTTGTTTGTCAACGGGGCCGAGTGGTTGATCGACGGCGGCGCGCTGGCCTGGCGGGGGAACTCGGCGTGAAACCCGGCTGACCAGCTACCCGTACGACCAGGGTCGGGTAACCCAGGAGGCGGGAGCCGGGAGGTGAATGCCCCTCCGGCTCCCGCCTCCTACCGACCGGCCCGTACATCACCAGCCTGACCCGCAGCACCTCGCTGATCCGCGGGGACTTGCGGCACCAGGCCGGCAGGACCGCCGAGGCGAACCGCCGCCGCCCACCCGTCTCGTCGACGCGCTTGTCGTTGACCCGCGGCGCGGCCACCTCGACCGCCCCCGCCTGGTCCAAGCCGGGCCGGGCGCGGGTGGTGCCGGAATACGCCCGGTCGAGGTAGATCCGTTCGGCCGGCATCCCGAGGTCGAGCAAGATCTGCCGGTTCGCTTCCAGGTCCTGCTTATCGGTGGGCGGGTGTGTCCGATCAGCACGGCACGGCCGGCAGCGTAACGGATAGCCCCCATCACCGGACAGTTCACCGGCGGGCCACGGCGGCGTCCAGGCCGGGGGACAGGCGCGCCCACAGCCGCGCCGGCAGCACCGGCGCCAACTCACCCAGCAGGCCCGCCAGCTTCCCGGTCCGCTGCGGCGCGGTCAACGCCAGCAGCGTGTCGACGCCGTGGTACAGCAGCGCCACCTCGTCGCCCTGGCGGTACCAGGACGTGTACGGCCAGAAGAAGTCGTCCAGGTCGCCCAACTGGTAGGCGTGCAGCACCGGATCCCGGCCCAGCAACTCGGCCAGGACGGCCCGGTCGTGTTCGGCGCGGACGGGCACCCGCCCATGATCACACGACGGCGGTCAGCAGCCGCCGCCACCTCCCGCCTCGGCCGGCAGGTTCTCCTGCGCCCACTGGGCCAACGCCTCCAGAGCCGGCACCAACGCCGCCCCCCGGTCGGTGAGCTGGTAACTGACCCCCACTGGCGGACCCTGGCGCACCGTACGCGAGACCAGACCCACCCGGCACAGCTCACCCAGCCGATCCGACAACACCGACTCGCTGATGCCCGGCAGCGCCCGGGCCAACTCCGCGAAACCGGCCGGCCCGCCCGCCAGGGTGCCCAGCAGTATCCCGTTCCACCGCTTACCGAGGAACGCGAAGGCCCGGGCCAGACCCGCGTCGCACGCGCGGGGGGCAGCACCCGCCTCGGGCCTACTCGTCATGGCCCCAGGATACGCGCTACGCTGACCCGGCAAGGAGCTACTAAAAAGCTAGCTGCTCCGATCAGCGGAGCAGCCGCGCGAGAACGAGGCCCCCATGAGCGACCTGATCACCCTGCACCCCGACGCGCAGGCCCAACTGTTCACCGACGCCCGCACCGCCAACACCTTCACCGACGAACCCGTCACCGACGCCCAACTGCGCGCCATCTTCGAACTCGCCAAGTACCCGCCCACCGCCGCCAACACCCAGCCCCTGCGCGTGCTGTTCATCCGCGACGGCGAACCCCGCCAGCGGCTGCTCACCCACATGGCCGAAGGCAACCGCGCCAAGACCGCCTCCGCCCCCGTCGTCGCCGTCCTCGCCGCCGACACCGACTTCCACGAGTTCATCCCCCGGATCTTCCCGATCCGCCCCGAGATGCGCGACGGCCTCGCCACCGACCCCGCCGGCCGCGAACAGATGGCCCGCTTCAACGCCGGCCTGCAGATCGGCTACTGGCTGCTCGCCGTCCGCGCCGCCGGCCTCGCCGCCGGACCCATGGGCGGCTTCGACGCCGCCGGCGTCGACAAGGAATTCTTCGCCGACAGCTCCTGGAAATCCCTGCTCGTGGTCAACATCGG
Source organism: Micromonospora sp. B11E3 (assembly GCF_039871625.1). Classification (NCBI taxonomy): domain Bacteria; kingdom Bacillati; phylum Actinomycetota; class Actinomycetes; order Micromonosporales; family Micromonosporaceae; genus Micromonospora; species Micromonospora sp. B11E3. The sequence goes on from NZ_JBDPMC010000037.1 coordinate 64,969, forward strand.
CAAGCCCGGCCCCGACGCCTGGTTCCCCCGACTGCCCCGCCTCGACTACGACGACGTCGTCCGCCACGCCTGACCCGCCCGCGGCGGACCACCGGCGCGCCGCCCCGCCGCCCCGCCGGCGTACCCGCAGCCGCTCAACCGGCCCGCCACTGGTCGTAACCCAGCTTCGCCACCAACGCCGCCACCACCACCAACAGCACCACCCGCACGAAGCCGGAGCCGCGCCGCAACGCCATCCGCGCGCCCAGCGCGGCTCCGGCCACATTGCACACCGCCATCGCCGCCCCCAGCAGCCACCACACGTGCCCCGTCGCCGCGAACACCACCAACGCACCCAGGTTCGTCCCCGCGTTGACCACCTTCGCCATCGCCGACGCGTGCACGAAATCCGCCCCCACCAACGCCGTGAACGCCAACACCAGGAACGTGCCCGTACCCGGACCGATCAACCCGTCGTACAGGGCGATCCCCACCCCGGCCACCC